>JBOGMI010000412.1:0-17888 GCA_050746645.1 Bryobacteraceae bacterium
TTTCCAAGAGGAGCATGAAAATCGCCTACGCGGTAACTCCCGCGCAAGATCCCGCGCTCGCGCCCGGGCACTCGCAGTTATTCGTTGCCGATGTCGAGGTGTCGGGAGGTTTGGCGCATCTGATAAACAAGCATATGGTCTACGAGAGCCCTTCGAAGGCATGCACCATCGAAGCGCAGGACTTCTTTGACAAGGATCAAAAGATGACTTTCACCTGTTACGAGCCGCACGACTTAGCTTCCGTAATGACGATTGACTTAAGCAGCGGCAAGGTGGAGAACATGTCGAAGGCGCCGGGAAAGTATGACGAGTGCGAAGGGATTTATCCGGGCGGTCTCTATACCAACGTGGAAGCGGACCGGCAGGTCGACAAACTGGGCGGCAAGCATGGATCGGGAAACATCGATATTTGGAAACTGCGCCTCGATGGCACCGGCAAAGATTTCAAACGCCTGACGCACTTCAACGATTACAAAGGGTTTAAGGCGTCGAATCCGGTGGTATCTACCGACGGTAGGTTTATGGCTTTTCAGGTTGCCCATCCCGCCGATCAAGCGGGCGTCGGCTACGGAATTCTGCTTTATCACTTTCGCTAGGAGTTATTTTTAGGGCTGGACACAATAGACGGTTCGCAAACGACGGGAAAGTTTACGGAATTCGCGATGAAGCACTTCATGTGAGCCGTTTCGTGAAGAGCTTCGGCCTTGGCGGGGTCTCCTCCCGCGGCAATCGTCACGCGCGGCCGCAGAGTGACGCCCATGAATCGTCCGCTGCCATCGGGGAACTCTTCCATTGTCCCCTCTGGGTCATCGACATATTCCAAGACGACGATTCCTGCCTCGGCGCACAGATGCAGGTACCAGAGTTGGTGACAAGCCGATAACGAAGCGACGAGAAGCTCCTCCGGATTCCATCGAGTGTGGTCTCCCCGGAATGCCCGATCGGACGATCCCGCAATAACAGGCTTGCCCTCTGAAGAAATCTCGTAAGAGCGTTCATAGCTCGTATATCCCGATGTGCCTGTTCCCGTGTTACCTGTCCAGGCAAGGCGCAGCCGGTAATGATAATGCCGGTTCATATCTCCCTTTCGGCCCGAGTCGCAAGCGTATGACGCCGGGGTGCTTCCCTTTCCGGCGTCTGAGGCATCGGTCAGCCTAACACGAACTTATGTACGAGCCTGCTCACCTTGAAGAGACTCTGTCTTCACTCCGTGAGGTATTCCCCCTGAGTGTAAGCACTAGCGATCCGGGAGCGAGGAAGGATCAGCGAGGAATGGATTGACGACCAAAAGGCCGTCCAACTCCTGACCCGCCTGCAAGTCTTCGGTCAATAGATAGCGGCATGAAGCCGATTTTGCCGCCGCTACGATCAGCGCGTCCCAGAAGGAAAACCGATATCGATCTTGAATCTTCCATGCGTTTTCCATAGCGGCGCCATCGATTACGACAGGCTGCCAGGCCATCAGGTCTTGTATTTCGGATCTGGCTTGCTGTGCTGCCTGGATCCGCTTCTGTACGACTTTTGCGTAGAACTCCTGGAGAACCTGAAAGCTGATCCGCCCTCGACGGCTCCTCCACATCTCATCGCGCCAAGCGCGCGCCGCGGTCTGTTTCTTAGGATCGCCTTGGTCGAGGGCGTAAATGAAAACGTTGGTGTCAACGAAGACTGGAGCGTTCATGCGCCTCATCACGCGACAGATATCGCCCGTCGGTCTTCAAAAAAGGTTTGCGAGCGAGAGCCCGGCGCATGGCGCTCTCGTACGTATTTTCTTCGCGCATATGTTCTTTCAAGATTCCCGCCAGCAGCCGCGAGACACTGGTGTCTCCCTTAGCTGCCTCAATCCTTGCCCATCGAGCAACGGGCTCTTCAAGCGTGATGGTGACGTTTCGCAAACGGGTCTTCATTACACGAACTCAGGGTAACACTAGCTCAGTGTGACACGAATCCGCGAGAGTCCGCCACTGTGGAACTTTTGCCCACCCGATGCCGTAGCTTCCAGCATGCCGCCGTTGAAACGACACGTCGGGCTCGCTATCGGGCTTTTCTTCCTGGCGCCGCTGGTTGCCGAATTCCTCCTCGGTAATCTGCCCATCAAGATGCTGGGGGCGCTCGTCGTACTCGCGCCACTCTATGGGGGCGGCGCACTTCTCATCCGCGAATCCGTGCGGCGTACCGGACACGGCTGGCCCAGCATCGTCATTCTCGGGCTGGTTTACGGAATCGTCGAAGAGGCCTTCACCACGCAATCGCTCTTCAACCCGAATTATCTCGGGTTGAACCTGCATCTGCTCGAGCCGGCCTATATTTCCGTGCTCGGCATCGGCGCCTGGTGGACCGTCTTCGTGCTCACGATTCACACGGCGTGGAGCATCTCGGCATCCATTGCTTTGATGGAAGCCTTCGTGCCTGACGGAGCCTCGGCGCCCTGGCTTGGCCGCACCGGCTTGACGATCGCCGGACTACTGTTCGTCCTTGGAGCAGTTGCATCTACTCTCATCGAACTTAGACACGACCACTTCCTTGCCTCGCCGGCACAACTCGCCTCGGGGGCCGTCATTTGCGTGATCCTTGCCCTGATCGCTTTTCGGACTCCCGCATGGAAGGCCAGCGTGACGGCTCGGGTTCCGAACCCGTGGCTGGCGGGCGTGTTTGCGCTTGCTGCCGGCTCGGCGGTTCTCCTCATCCCTTCCAGATGGGGCTGGGGAGCGGCGATTGCGATCCTTGCCGTCGATGGAATCGTGCTCGCGGCGGTACTGTTCTGGTCGTGCTCGCTCTTTTGGAACATGCGCCACAAACTGGCATTGGCTGCCGGCGCCGCGCTGGCCTACGGCTGGCACAGCTTTTTCGAGCATCCGTCAGTTGGAGAGATGGATTCTTCGGTCCGTATCGGCAACGCCATTTTCCTTGGGGCAGCGATCGTGCTCATCGCAGCAGCGGCGGCAAGAAACCGGCAATCGAAATTGGCGTTCGTCCCCGACCCTGAGGCTTCATGATCCAACGGTCGCCCCGACTGGCGTCGTAAACTTGCCATCGATCCGGGCCGGGCGCTTATTCAGCAGAAACCGCCGGACGAATATGGGATATCCGAGAATCCCTAATATGGATCGTAAACTGCGCGCTTAGCGCCGTCTGCCGTGGCCGTGGCCGAAATGCGCGCCGCCATGGAAGCCGCCCCCCGCCCGTCCGTGCGCGAACCCGTGACTGGATCCGTGCCGGGTTCCGGCAAATCCATGTACAAAATTGCCGCGATGACCCGTATAGTGGCCGTAATGGCCGCCGTAGCGGCTGCCGTACCCGTAGTGACCATAATGGCCGTAGCGGCTGCCGTACCCGTAGTGACCGTAATGGCCATAATGCCCGTAATTTCGGTAATAGCGTCCAGAGTTCCCGTAGTGCCCATAGCGGGGATAGTGATAGCGGTAGTTGCGGTAATAATACGGCTGATATCCACCCCATGCGCCCCAATACCCGGAATAGGGATAAGCGTAGGAATTGTACGGATAATAGTTATAGTCGTAACAATACGGGTTCAGGTAGGGATCGCAGGCATACGAATACGGGTAGGAATACGCGTAGGGGTAGTTATAGCTATAGCCATATGCCGGATACGTCGGGCCGACGCCGAAGCTGAATCCAAACACGCCGCCCGCCTGCGCTTTCGGAGGACTGGCCAGCAGCAGCGCGGCTGCCAGCACGGCCGCCATCAATCCTGTTCTCAACCAATTTTTGTCCATCGCCACCTCCCTCCTATTCACTAGACGCGCGGAATTCCTATCCGGATTCCCCCGAGTGTGCCCCTCCCACTAGAATAGTGCCGTAATGCCCAGATTCCCCGGTGTCGATTTCCTGAATTTCGATTCGCTGCTGAGCGAGGAGGAACTGCTGGTGCGGCAAACCGCGCGCCGGTTCGTGGACGAGCGCGCCGCGCCGCTGCTGCGCGATGCCTTCAACCAGGCGGTTTTTCCGAAACAGCTCGTTCCGGAAATGGCCGGTTTGGGGTTTTTCGGCGCGAATCTGCACGGCTATGGCTGCGCGGGCATGAATCACGTCGGCTACGGTTTGTTAATGCAAGAGCTGGAGCGCGGCGATTCCGGGTTGCGCAGCTTTGTAAGCGTGCAGGGCGCGCTGGCGATGTATCCGATTGATACTTTTGGATCCGAGGAGCAGAAGAATCGCTGGCTGCCGCAATTGCAGGCGGGCGAGGCAATTGGCTGTTTCGGATTGACGGAGCCGGATTTCGGGTCGAATCCGGCAGCGATGCGAACCTCGGCTGAAAAGCGCGGCGCGAGCTGGATTTTGAATGGCGAGAAGACCTGGATCACGAATGGATCGCTGGCGGATGTTGCTGTTGTTTGGGCGCGTACGCCGGAGGGGATTGCCGGATTTCTCGTCGAGCGAGGCACGCCCGGATTCACCGCAAGCGACATTCACGGCAAGCTCTCGATGCGCGCTTCGGTCACGTCCAGTCTGAGATTTTCGGATTGCAGCATTCCCGAAGCCAACCGGCTGCCGGGAGCCAAAGGGCTGAAGGCGGCGTTAAGCTGCCTTTCCCAGGCGCGCTTTGGGATCGGTTGGGGCGTGATCGGCGCGGCGATGGATTGCTACGAAACCGCGCGGTCGTATGCGGTCGCGCGCAAGCAATTCAACGAAAAGCCCATCGCGAGCCATCAGCTTGTGCAGGAGAAGCTCGCCGGGATGATCACGGAGATCACAAAGGCGCAACTGCTGGCGTTTCATGTCGCGAAATTGAAGGACGCGGGGAAAGCCGAGCCGGCGCACATTTCGATGTTGAAGCGCAACAATGTTGCGATGGCGCTCGCCTGCGCCCGGACCAGCCGTGATCTGCTCGGCGCGAACGGAATCGCGGACGAGTATCCGATCATGCGGCATATGTGCAATTTAGAAACCGTCAGCACGTATGAGGGGACTGATCACATTCACGCGCTGATTATTGGCGAGCGGGTGACGGGGATTGGGGCGTATCAATAGCAGCCCTTAGCTAATAGCTAAAAGCTAAAAGCTAACAGCTATTAGCTAATCGCTTTTCGATTTCGCCGTGGAGGATGGCGACCGCCGGATCGCGCTCGACCGAGGTGGCGTAGCGCTTCCAGAAACCGTTGGCTTCCCGCGAGGGCGAAAGCAGCGCGCGCGTATCGTCGATCAGCAATTCGAAATCGTGCGTACGCTTGGGCGGATTCTTCGCGGCCAAGGCTTCGTCGATCTGGACGATCAGCGAAGTCACCGGCTGGAGCCAGCGAAACCAGGGATCGTGAATCACCAATTGCAAGAACGCGCCGGGCGAAGCGACGGCGCCATGCACCAGCTCATAAGAGGTGCGCTCGGAATCGAGCAGCGCCTTATGCAAAGTGAGGAGGGTTTCGCGAACTTCTATCAGTTGCTGCCGGGCGGAATCCGAAGCAGGTTCTGGCGACCGCATTCCTGTTTCAGGGTAACGCGAAGTGCAGCGGCCTATTGTTTCTTGCGGCTCGTTTGACCCGCCTTCTGCTCGATCTGCGCCAGCGCCTGCTGCAAGTGCGCCGCGTCTTTGGCATGCGGATCGAGCTGCAAATAGGCGCGCAGATGAGACGCGGCTCCGGAATAGTCGGCGCGGCTCAGCAGCAGCGCCGCCAGCAGACGCTGCGCCTCCGGATATTCGTGCGCTTTATCGATCTTGACCAGTTCGGCGGCGCTCTCCTCGGCGGCTTTTGGATTTTTCAATTCGTAATTCGCCAGCGCGTTGTACCAATAAGAACTCGGGAAAGCATCGGGGTTCGCCGCAATGACCTGGTTGCTGTATTGGGCGGCATCCTTCCAGTTCTTCTGCTCCGCGGCCAGGCCGGCGAGCTGATCGTAGGGGCTCATGTAATGGCTGTCGGCGGCGACGGCGGATTCGAACGACTCGCGCGCGGCATCGAACTGCTTTTGACCCGCTTGCAGGCGCCCCAACTCATACCAGGCAGTGGCGTACTTCGGATAAATTTTCGTCGCCTGCATCAGCCGCTTTTCGGCTTGGTCGTATTTTCGCTTGGCCATCAGGTTGCGCGCCTTGCGGAAATCCTTTTGCGCGCGTTTGGGCGCCAGCGCGCTGGTGACGCTGATGGTAGAGGCATGGACGCCGCCGATGCGGTGGAGGACGATCGTGCCCAGCCGCGTCTCGAAAGGCCGGATCATGGCGAGGTTTTTCGTTTCGGAGGTGTAGCCGGGCAAAGCGGCGCGCAGAACGCAATCCCAGTACGGATTCATACTGCCGCCCATCGATCCGCCCATGCCGCCCATGGGCCCGAAGGAACCGCTCTGGCCGGGAACATTCATGCCGCCCGAGTCCGCCGCATCGGTATCGACGACCGCGGTTGGACCTCCCAATTGGAAGCTGAAACGGCCTCTGGAATCGGTATAGCCTTCCAGATGCACCCGGCCGTTGCAGACGCATTCAATGCGGATCTGCGGCGAGGGCGGCGAGCCGTCGTCCAGCATCACCCGGCCCGCGATGAAGTAATCATGCCGCTGGAGATTCGGGTTCGGCGTGGGATTGGTGTTGGGGAATTGGGTCGTGGGGTTCTGCCGGCTGGGAATGCCCGTGGTGGGAGGTCTGGATTCAGTGGGCGGCGCCGGCTGGTTTCCGCTCCCGCCTTGGCTCGGAGGCGGCGGCGCCGGGCTGCCCTTCTGGCTCAACGCCGGCAGAGCGCAGAAAACGAAAGCAGCGCAAATCGTACCGATGCGCATGGCAACCACCTCAATGTTGTTGAGTATCTCACAATGCAGCGAAACTCGCGCTTGGTTTCTCTAAACCAATACGTCTGCGCTATCGTCCAATAGCATATGACTGCGGAAGAACGGAAAATGCTCGAAGACCTGGCCGAGAAGGTGAAGAAGACGCCCGCGCCGCCCAAAGACGATGAGGCCGAAGAGTTTATCCGTAAGAATATCGGCTCGCGGCCCGACGCGCTCTATCTGATGACCCAGACCGTGGTGATTCAAAACATGGCTCTGGAACATGCCCAGCGTCAGATCCACGAATTGAAAGAGCACGCCGGCGAGCCCGCGCCGGTACCTTCCGGCGGCAGTTTTGTGGGCGCGGCGGAGCAAACGGGCGGCGCCCGTTTTGGCCGTTATTCGCAATCGCGGTATACCACGGCCGCGCCGCCTCCGCCTCCTCCGCAGCAAGCCGCTCCTTCGCCCGCTCCTCCAAGCCCCACTGCGGGCGGCAGTTTTCTTCGCGGGGCCGCGCAAACCGCCGCGGGTGTCGCGGTGGGAGCTCTGGCCTTTGAAGGGATCAGCGCGATGTTCTCCCATCCCATGTACGGCGGCTATGGTTTCGGCGGCTACGGCTATATGGGCGCGCCGATGGGTGAAACCATCATCGAAAACAACTACTACGATCAGCCGCAGGACACCGGACAGGCGGATGTCCAGGATCAGGGAAGCGATCAGGATCAGACGGATATGCAGGACGTGGACGATCCAGGCCAGTACGACGACGGCTCCAATTCTGACGACGGCGGCGGTTTCGATGACGGCGGAGGGTTTGATGATGGCGGAGGCGATTGGAGCTAAGCCAAAGGCGGCCATTGCCGGTGCCAATCGGTCTCGCGCTGGTAGGCAGAGGCGACCGCAAGCACCTGAGGCTCCGCGAAGCGCCGTCCAACAATTTGCAAGCCGATCGGCAGATGATCTCGCGAGAAGCCGCAGGGGACCGAAATCGCGGGTGTCCAAAAGCGGTTGAAAGCCGAAGTGTTGCTGGGCGGGCGTTTGTAGGTTTCGTGGACCGTCGCTTCGATCGTTGCCGCGGTGTCGCGCCTGGTGGGTAAAAGCAAAATGTCCACCTCTTTAAAGACCGGCCGCAGATCGCGGCGGCAGTCGCGCAGCCGCTTCAGAGTTTCGACATAATTCACCGCGGTCACTTTTTCCATGGCGGCGAGCTCGCGGCGCGACCAGGGGTGGTAGAGTTCGGGCCATTTGTAAAAGAATTGACGTTGATAATGCAGCAGCTCGACATCGTAACTTCCGTTCTCGACGAACTGAAACTGCGGCAGCACAACGTCGCGCACATAGCGAACTTGCGGCTGTAGCACGCGAATTGCGTTTTCCACCGCTGCCGCGACGTCGGGTTGCAGATCCTCGAAAAAGTATTGGCGCGGAATGCCGACGCGAATATCCGAAATCGGAGTGTGGAGCGCAGCGGCGTAATCGGGCACCGGAACGTTGGCTGTGATCGAGTCTTTCGGGTCGAATCCGGCGAGGATCTGTAGCATGAGGGCGGCATCTTCCACCGAGCGCGTCATGGGTCCGATGGTGTCGAGCGAATAAGCGGAAGGAATGACGCCCCGTGTGCTGACACGGCCATAAGACGTCTTAAAGCCGGTGATGCCGCAGTAAGCGGCGGGAATACGGACCGAACCGCCATCGTCGCTGCCGACTGAGCCATAGCAGAGTCCGGCTGCCAGCGCCGCGGCGGGACCGGCGGAGGAGCCGCCGGTAATGTGCGCGAGATTCCACGGATTGTGGACGGGGCCGAAGCAGCCGGTAGTGCCGGTGCCAGCGAAAGCGAACTCGTCGAGGTTCAATTTGCCGAGCAAGACCGCGCCCGCCGCTTTGAGGCGCGCGGCGGCTTCGGCATCGAGAGCGGGCACTCGATGCTCAAAGACGCGGCTGGCGGCCGTGGTGCGAATTTGGGCGGTATCGATGTTGTCTTTGAGCGCGATGGGAATGCCGTCGAGCGGGCTGAGCGGAGGCTCGCCGCGGCGGAGGCGCTGGTCGCTGGCCTCGGCGTCGGCGAGCGCTGTTCCTTCCGTTAAAGTAATCACGCTGTTCAGCGCCGGATCGAGTTTCTTAATGCGGGTGAGACACAACCCGGTCAATTCGTGAGACGAAATGGCGCGTCGCCGCAATGCGGCTGCTGCTTGGGTGAGGGTCCAATATTCGGGTGCGGTATCGAGCTTGCCCGCCGCGAGAAGCTGGCCGGCGGAAGCGCCGGTAAACGCCAGCCAGGCGCGCCGCGAAAGCCGCAACCGATCATCCGGCACGGGAGGCGGCCTGCTGGTTGTCCAGATACGCCTGGCGGCTCTCGGTGATCACTTTGCGCGCTTCCCGCGGGCCGGCCCAGCCTTCCATTTTCGTCTTCATCCCCTGCAGCTCTTTGTAGATGGAAAAGAAATATTCGATCTCGCGGATCACGTGGGGAAACACCTGGTCCACCGTATGGATACTCTCGAAGCGCGGATTCCGGTTGGGAACCGCGAGGATCTTCTGATCAGGCCGCATCTGGTCGACCATATTCAGAAGGCCAACGGGCCGCGCCTCCATCAGACAGCCGGTAAAGCTGGGTTGATCGACCAGTACGAGTATGTCCATCGGGTCGCCATCCTCGGCCAGGGTGCCCGGGATGAAGCCGTAATCGCCGGGGTAGTGCATGGGCGAATAGAGCGCGCGGTCGAGCCGGAAGACTTCCAGAGCCTTGTCGTACTCGTACTTGTTCGCGGAGCCGCGCGGGATCTCGATGATGGCGCGGACGATTTCCGGCGAATCCGGCCCTGGATCGATGTCGTACAGCTTCACGGGATTACTGTAACAGACAGATGCGCCCTGAGCGGCGCGACGATTTCCGTGGCGCACGCACTCATTGCGTGCCGCGTCGCGACTCTTCGCGACGCTTGGGGTTCGGGTTCAGTTGCGGCTCCGCTGTCCTGCCGGGCCGTGCGAGTCCCCATCATGAATTTTGCAAATGGCTCAGGGAGCGGGCGTGACACTGGATTTGAACCGGTAGTTGTCTTTCAGCGCGCAGCGGTACAACTTCGATTGATCCTGCTGCACCTTGACAGTGCAGGACGCCCAGGGCAGAATCAACTCCGGGCCGAGCGGGAAAACGATATCCTGACCGTCCAGCGAGGCCTCGATCGAGGGTCCCTCCGCGGTTCGGGGCAGCGTGAAATCCAGCGTCTGCCCAAACTTTACCGGATACGATTGGCGGACAATGCTGGTGGGATTGTTTTGCACGACTTCGGCTTCCACCAGAAACGTGGTCGTGCTGGCCCAGTTGAGAACAGTCACGGTAAAGACACGGTGGTCTTCGGAGGGCTTTTCCGGCTGGACCTTGGTAAACGGGCACGGCCCGGAAATACAAGAGACGCGCACGTTGCGATAGGCGCTGCCTGCTCCAGCATCGAAGCGGATCGAGCGGCGGGTGGCTCTCCATCGGCCATTGGGCGAGCAAGGCGAGTGGCCGTTGCAGGGCACGCCGTTGGTGTTCACCACTTCAAAGGTCTTTGCGATGCTGCCGATGTTCTGGCTCACCTCCGTATTGAACGAGTAGCGGACGCGGATATCGCTTAAGGCAACGATGGGTCCGGCGGCTTCGAGCGAAGCGGCGGCCGTAGGGACTGGCGTCATGTAGGCTAGCAGGACCTGTCCGTTGGCGGGCTGGGTCATGTCCAGCGGCTGGTAATCGGCATGCCGGAAGGAGAGCACAACGGGCTGGCCCCGGGGCACCGGCGGTTTCAGACGGAGGGAAAAGAAGCCGGACGAATCGGAAGCCGTCAGGCCGGTGGAGATGCCGGAGCTGGCCGAAATTTCCGCATTCGCCACCGGCGTCTGCTTGCGCGCATCGCTGTTTTCGATCAGGACGGCGCCTTTAATGGTGCTGGTGCGAGGAGCACCCGGGCCAAGCGTGAGCAGCACGCCCGCTACAATGCCGCCGGCAACAACCA
This sequence comes from Bryobacteraceae bacterium, assembly GCA_050746645.1. GTDB lineage: Bacteria > Acidobacteriota > Terriglobia > Bryobacterales > Bryobacteraceae > Bog-105. The sequence goes on from JBOGMI010000412.1 coordinate 10,704, forward strand.
AGGCGGCGACCAAAACCGCGTATCGTCGGCGCATATGGCCCCCGAAACAAATTGTAAGACGGGCGGCGAAAACGCCCAACGAAGGGTTGCGCGACACCACAGAACCCCGAACGTTAGTGAGGGTCGAGAGGGCTGCGCGTGTACAGTAATCAGCGTGGGGGAAAGTAAGGAAAATCGAGAGCGGATCTCGCGCCGGGTGCTGCTGCGAACGCTGGCGGGTTCAGCCGCTATGACCGGACTGGGCAGTGCGGCAGGCCTCCAATCGGCGCCGCCAGCCGGCAAAGCGGCCGCCAAGCCTGCCGAGACGCCCGCCAAAGCGAACCAGCCGCCGCCGGTCACGCCGCCGCCGGTCATGGAGACGATCTCGCCCCAGGACGATCAGTTCCTGGACGAGATCGAGAAAGCGAATTTTCAATTTTTCCTGGAGCAGGCCGACCCGGATACGGGACTGGTCAAAGACCGCGCCAAGGTGCAAGGCGCCGACACCAGCATTGTCGCCAGCATTGCCGCCACCGGCTTCGGCCTGACCGCACTCGCCATCGGCAGCCAGCGCGGTTACATCGACGTCAAAGATGCCCACCAGCGCGTCTTAAAGGCGTTGCAGTTTTTGGGCGAAAAGATGCCCACCCACCGTGGTTTTTTCTTCCATTTTGCCAACGTGAAAACCGGCCAGCGCGAATGGGATTCAGAGGCCTCGTCCATCGACACCGCAATCCTGCTCTGCGGCATCGTGACCTGCCGCGAATACTTTCAGTTCAAAGATGTCGCCAAGCTGGCGGGGAATATTCTGGACCGCGTCGACTGGAAATGGCTATCGGAAGACACCACGCTGCTGCCGCTCGGCTGGACCCCTGAGAGGGGATTTCTGCCCTCTCGCTGGAACGATTACAGCGAACTGATGATGCTGTATCTTCTCGGCCTGGGGGCGAAAACAAAGCCGTTGTCCGCGGCGGCGTGGGGCGCCTGGAAGCGGACGGTTTTTAATTATCAGGGCCTCCAATATATCGGCTCGTTTGCACCGCTCTTCGTTCACCAATATTCGCAGGCCTGGTTCGATTTCCGGCAGAAGCGCGATAAGTATGCCGATTACTTCCTCAATTCGATTCTGGCCACCGAGGCGCACCGCCTCTTTTGCATCGAGCTGGGCAGCCAGTTTCCGGATTACAACGACAGCCTGTGGGGTATCACCGCTTCGGATTCGAAAAACGGCTATGTAATTTGGGGCGGTCCGCCGAAGATGGGACCTATCGATGGAACCGTCGTGCCCTGCGCCGCCGCCGGCTCGCTGCCGTACTTGCCTCAAGCGACGCTGCGCGTCCTGCATACGATCAAGGATCGCTTCGGCAAACAGGCCTGGACCCGCTACGGTTTCGTCGACGCGTTCAATCCGCTCAGCAACTGGTACGACACGGATGTGATCGGCATCGATACCGGCATCACCATGTTAATGGCCGAGAATCTGCGCACCGGCTTTGTGTGGAACACGTTTATGAAGAGCGAGGAAGCCAAGCGCGGGCTGCAGCGCGCCGGGTTTCAATCGTCCAACATTTCCTACTTAGCGGAACAGACGAAGTTGGAAGCGCGCTCGCAGTAGCCAATGCCGGCTCTTGCGCAACTGCCGGCCTGCTACAAGGTCGCAAGAATCTCATCGCGTGATACGCATTTGTGTTTCGCAACGGCTTTAAGAATGGCGCTGAAGGTGCCCAGACGGAGAGGCTTGTGATCGGGAACTGCGATTCGATGATGGCCGGAATCGAAGTTTCCAGAATGATATGGCTTCCGGCTTGATTTACTTCTCGGTATTGCCAAGAACGGCAGAGCGCATCGGCAAATCACCTTCCGGAAATATCGCGAGGAGTCTTCACGCGACTGAAAGCACTTCGTCGCGCACCAAATGCAGCCGAATGCTCGCCGGGAGCGCCCGATCGAAAAAGAAGGCGGCGACGGCTTCACGAATATTTGGGCGGAGTTCATCCCACGTATTACCTTCAGTGAAGATGTCCTCGGTAAGGCACTCGGCGCAGTAGCCCCCATGCGGCTCTTGTACGACCTCAAAAACGAGCTCGTCCATATCCCTCATGATACTTGCGCTGGAAAGACTCTCCCTACCGCTCCTGGTCCTGCTTTTCCTTATTCTCTTCGCTGCTCTTAATCCCGGACTTAAAGTTCCGAATCCCCTCGCCGAATCCTCTCGCTAGACCGGGTAGTTTCTTGCCGCCGAATATCAGCAGAATCACGACAATGATAATGATCCATTCCAAGGGGTTGATGGTCCTCAAACTTCCGAGCTTTGGCTCTCTCTTTATTCTAGACCGCTTTAATGCCGGAAGACGGCGGAAAGAAGGTGGATCGCCAGGCCGAGGACCACGAGCGGCGCGACGACCGCGGCGGCTCTGCCCTTGCTGACACGAAAACCGGCGCTGAAGACCAGCACGGCCATGACGATCCACCAGATCTCAAAAACCGAGAAGTAACCCGCGAAGGCGGCCAGAAATTTGTTGGCGCCATCGCCCAGCAAGATATCGAATCCGAGCGGCGGCCGCAATTCAGCCAGCGTGGAGGCGCCTTTGGCCTGGACGATGATCGCCATGGCGATGGCGGCTAGCGCGGAAATGACCCCGCAACCGGAGGCCAGATTAAACAGCGAACGAAACTTCGCCTGGATACCCAGGACCGAAGCGCTGCCCCATAAAATCAGCGCTTGCACCGCGATCAGGCACAGCACGATGACGGGCATGGCGTAGTTCGCGATGTGCTGGATGGTCATGCCGATGGCGATACTCCGCTGAAACTGCTCCGGATTCACGTTTGCGGGCAGTGGCTGGATTTCGAGCACGTGCTGGGTGACCGGCAGCAGCACGATCCGCGCGGCGATGGCAAGGATCGAGATGACCACGACCGGCCCGATCCAGAACCATTTCGCGTTTAGCCGCGCGGCAGCGGCTTCCGGGTCGATAAGAAAACCGGGAATCCCGGTCAGATCGCTCGCAAGCGTTTCGCGGGTGTCTACGGGCGTATCGGGTGCTGTGGCGGCCAATGCGGTAGTCTCCTTCGTTGGGTGTTGATCCGCATTATACTCGGAGGGAAGTACCTACATGCAGTATCTGTTCCGCAGCCCTCGCGGCGCGGCCCTGGAGGAAGAGGGCGCCGAAACCAGCGCTCCGCAGGAGCACGCCCCCGCCCCTAGCGACCCGTTTCATGCGGCGCCTCGCGTTCACGTACACACCTGGCGCGGCGTTTGGAATAGCATCGCGGCATCGGCGCGCTTCCTGCTTCAGACGGAAGTGCATGTGTATGCATTCGCCGTCGCGGCAAACATCCTCATTTCGTTCTTCCCGTTTCTGGTCGCCATGATCCTGCTGTGCAAAGACGTCTTGCACTCCCAGGCCGCGGTGAATGTCATCCTACGCACTGTAAATGAATATTTCCCGCCGGGATTCGGCGTGGACTTTCATTATTGGCTGCTGCACTCCTACCAGCAGTTCAGTTGGTTTTCTGTGGTGCTGCTGCTGTTTGCGGCCAACGGCATTTTCCTGCCCCTGGAAGTAGCATTCAACCGCGTATGGCGCGTACCAAAGAACCGCAGCCTGATCAAAAACCAGGCGGTGAGTCTGGGCCTCATCTTCGCTTGCGGGGTGCTGGTGCTCGCCTCCATCATCCTTACAGCGACGAATATCCAACCGCTTGTCTTAAGGCACGGCGAAACACGTACCGATGCGCTGCTGCAAGATTATGGCCTGAAATTATTTGCCGTGCCGGCGACGATGCTGATGATCTTTCTCGTGTATTGGCTGCTGCCGAATGCCAAGATTCGCGTCAAGCGTTTGATTCCCGCCTCGATCGTAGTCGGCTTGCTGCTGGAAGTATCGAAATACATCAACATACTGACCTGGCCCTGGCTGCGCGACAGGCTGCGGCTGGAAGTGCCGCCGTTCGTGCAATCGATCAGTATCATCTTGTGGTCGTTTATTGCAACGTTGATTGTGCTGGCGGGCGCGGAATGGTCGGCGCGGGTGACGGTGTCGCAGTTGGAGTCGAAGGAGTGAAATGGAGGCCTGGAAATGAGCCGGCAGTACCACCTGGAAGAGTTGAAAGCCGCTCTTGACTCTAACCATCCAAGCCATAGCTTGCCGCCGCCCCTCCCTTCTTCGAAGAGAGTGCTGGATATAGGCTGCGGCGCGGGGCAGACGCTGATCGCCCGCTATCCGGATCGGGTGTCCTTCGGCATCGATATTGATGTCGATGCACTCAGGACGGGCAGATCGCTGACAGGCCGCGTCCGCTTCGTGTGTGGAAAAGCCGAAAGCCTCCCTTACTCGAATGCACAGTTCGACCAGGTGGTTGCGCGCGTGTCGCTGGCCTATACAAATATCGGCGCGGCGTTGAAAGAGATCCGCAGAGTGCTGCGGGACGATGGGGAATTGTGGATCGCACTTAACCGGTTCTCCGGCTCATGGGCCCAAGCGAAGGCTGGTAACTGGAAAGGGTGGATCTTCTTTGGGTACGTTGCCCTGAATAGCACTCTGTTCCACTTAGTCCAGCGTCAGTTTTCGTTCTTCGGCAAATATGAATCCTTTCAAACCGCAAGAGGTATATCGCGAGCTTTGACCCAAAACGGGTTCGGCTCCATCTCCCTTACTCGGCCAGGGCCCGTGGGGCGGCATTTTCTCGTAACCGCAAAGCGGCAGTAATTCCTGATAGCCTGAAGACATGAGCGCTATTGCGACCAGCGACCACACGGAGCTGATTGACGGCGTCGAAATCCCCAAACCCTTGGTCAAAAAACAGCATGCCTTCGTTCAGGCGTTTTTGATTGTGTTTCTTTCTCGGACGCTTCCACCTCGGTATTGGGTGGCTTCCGAACTGAATGTCCTCTGTGGCGCCGACCGGCTGGTCCCGGATGTCACCGTTACAGAGCGCTCTGCCCGGTATATCGACGGCGATCTAGCCGATCCGCCGCTTCTGGCCGTCGAAATTCTTTCTCCTGGCCAGACAATCGGCAATCTCTTCGAAAAGTCGGACCGCCTATTGAAAGCTGACGCTCCCATGACCTGGATTATCTGGCCGGAGCGGAGAAAAGCCTGGATGTATACCGGCTCGGAACTGTTCGAAGCGTCCGAAGCTCTCCGTTCGCCGCTGCCCGCCGGCGAATCGATTGAAGTAGCCCTGAAGGACCTCTGGGCCGAACTCGACTAAAACACCGCGGCCATGAACGCAATCCTTCTTGAATATCAAGCGCGGCTGATCGCCCTGCATGCAACCGCATCGCAGTTGCGCTTGGGCCAGACGATCGCGCTTGCGGTCATGTGCGCCGCGATCGTCGCGGTTCTCGTTCTCGCTTTTCTAGCGATGACCAAGCGCACAGTGCTGCCGCTGCCTGCCGCGCTCGCGCCGCTAGGGATTGCTATCTATTCGGAACGGCTGCACAAGCGGCGCAAGTCTGCCCTTTTAGAAAATCTGCGGCTGCAAACCTTCTACGAGCAAGGGATTGAGCGATTGGAAGGGAGGTGGGCTGGTTCGGCGCCCGGCGGCGAGGAATTCTCTCGCAAAGGACATTGTTACGAGAAGGACTTGCACGTGCTCGGCGAGGGATCTTTATTCCAGTTGCTCTGTACCTGCAGAACAGAGGTGGGGCGGCGGCGGCTCGCCGGTTATCTGCTGCAAACGCCCGCGATGCACGAGACGGAATTGCGCCAGGAGGCGGTCCGAGAGCTTCGCAATAGAAGCGATCTCCGTGAAAGTGTAGCTTTGCTCGGAGAGTATTCTTTCCAGGAATCGACCTGAGACACCATCGTCGAATGGCTGGACTCGCCCGCGCTGCGCATCCGTCCGGCTTTTCGGATCACCGCCTTTTGCACCTCGAGTCTTCTAGCCGCTCTTTTGCTCGCAGGCATAGCTGGTGTCGCATTCTGGAGCGGCCTTGCGCCTTGGATTGGCGGACTCTTGTTGATACAGGGAGCGTTGGGGATCGTCTATCGGACGCGGTTTCTCCGCTCGCGCGAAACGATTCCTTCGGTAGGTTTGGAAGTCGGCATATTGCGTCAGGGAATGGCTCTGCTGCAGCGGCAGAAATTTCATGCCGCGTTGCTTGAACAAGCCGCCCGGGCTTCCTTCGATGATGATCCTCCCAAACAGATTCACAAAGTGGAACGTCTGATCGGTGCGCTGATCGATCGTGATAAGCCGTGGTTCTATGCGATTTCCCGCGCTCTCCTGGTAGGGACGCAAGCGTTCCTCGCCATCGAGATCTGGAGAGTTAAGCATCGAAAAAGCATGCACCGCTGGCTGCATGCCTGGGGAGAATTTGAAGCATTAATGGCACTGGCGAATTACGGCTACGAGCACCCGGACCATCCATTCCCTCAATTTTTGCGCGGGAGAGCGGCTCTCGAATCCACGGGTCTCGGTCATCCTCTGTTGCCGGCAGGCACCTGCGTCCGCAACGATATCGCATTTAATGAAGAGACCAGGTTCTGCGTGATTAGCGGCTCGAACATGGCGGGCAAGAGCACTCTACTTCGAGCGATCGGTCTGAATGCAGTTCTGGCGTACGCCGGCGCCCCCGTTTGCGCCGAGGCCATGGCGCTGTCTCACTTTTCGATTTGCGCTTCGATGGCAGTAGAAGATTCGCTTCTGAGTGGAACATCCAAATTTCTGGCGGAAATAGATCGTCTGAAACATGCCTTAACTGCCCCGGCGGAGCAAAAGCCGGTCCTCTTTCTGGTCGATGAATTGCTCAGCGGAACCAATTCCAAGGATCGGAGAATCGCGGCGGAACTCATCATCAAAGCGCTGCTGCGACAAGGCGCAGTTGGCGCCATTTCCACTCACGATTTGGCCCTCACCGAAATAGCGGCGTTGGCGGATCTGAAGGGGGCGAACATGCATATGGGATCGGACGAGGATTCGGATCCCATGCATTTCGACTACTTATTAAAGCCCGGAGTGGCGCATCGCTCGAATGCTCTTGCGATTGCGCGGTTGGCCGGAGTGTTGCAGTAGCTTATTCCCGCCGCAGACGGAGCGCCAGGCCGTTGGTAAATGCCGGTGTATCGAGTACCTCTTTACCGTTTTTGCATTTGAACTCCGCGACCGGCGTGGTGGTTCCGGTCTTGGTGTTCAGCCACTCGCCGCGATAATTTCCCGAGGGTAAATCCAGCGTCAACCGCGAAGGTCCGTTGCCGT
>JBOGMI010000413.1:0-1390 GCA_050746645.1 Bryobacteraceae bacterium
GGCGGGCGGGGATGTAGGTGGACAGAAGCGCGATGGCGGCGAGAACCACGGCAACGATGGCGAACGTCAGCGGATCGGTCGGTTTCACGCCGTAGAGCAGGCTCGCGAGCAATCTGGTTGCGCCGAAAGCAATGACCAACCCGGCGGCAATGCCCCAAAGCGCCGGCATCATGCCCTGTTTGAGGACCAGTCGCAGCAGATCCGGCCGGTCCGCGCCCAGAGCCATGCGGATACCGAACTCCTGCGTTTGCTGTTCGACCGAATAGGACATCAGGCCGTAAATGCCGATGGCCGCGAGCAGCAGCGCGATGCCGGCAAAGATGCTGAGCAGCAGCATGTTGAAGTCCTGACGCGCCGTTTCGCTGCCCAGCACCTGATCCATGGTGCGCACACGGGAGACCGGCATCTGCCCGTCCACCGCTTGGATCTCGCGCTGCACCGCCATGCGGAGCGCGTTGGGACTGGCCTCGGAACGAATCGCCCAGGAGAGCGGGATGGTGCTGTCGGCCAGTTGGGTGATGCCGTCCGGCGCCTGGCTTTCGGGAATATACATCACGCCCACGTCCCGATTCGCCAAGCCCGTTTCGCGGACATTGCCGACAATCCCAACGATCTGCCGTGGGCGATCCTCGAACTGCGGCCCGATCCCTTTACCGATCGTGATCACCTGGCCGACGGGGTTTCCTTTCGCCCAATACTTCTTAGCCATCGCGAGATTGATCAGCACCACCGGCGGGGAATTGGCTTCATCGCGCCGGTTGAACAATCGTCCGCGCAGCAGTGGAATTTTGAATACCTTGAAGTATTCCGGCGACACCGAGCGCCATTGTTCGTCTCCGGAGAAGCGCTGGCCGGCTTTCAGCGGCTTGCCGGCGATATCGAAAGGCAGATCGACTTCGTTCGTGGTCGGCAGCACAATGGCGGTCGCCGCGGCCTGCACCCCCGGAATCGCCTGGATGCGCCGCAGCGCTTGCGTGGTGAAGTGATTCACTTTCGCGGTGGTCGAATAGCGGCCACCCACAAGCGACGTTTCCATGGTCAGCACATGGTGCGGATCGATTCCCGAGTTCACGTTGCTCAAGCTGGCGAAGGTCTGGATCAAAAGCACGGCGGAGACCAGCAGTACCAGCGCGAGGGCCATTTCGCCAGCGACCAGCAGTTTGCGCACCCGGTGCTGATGGCGCCCGGTAGCCGATCTGCCGCTCGATTCCTTCAAAGCCGAGGCGAGATCCGGATTCGAAATCTGCAGGGCGGGGAACAGGCCGAACAGGATGCCGGTAACGAATGCAACGCCAACGGTAAATGCCGCGATGCGCCAATCGACAACCGAGAGCACGCTCTGCGCCTGGCTCGGGTCGGTCAACCGCGGGATGTCGCCAGGGACTAATGC
>JBOGMI010000414.1:0-1639 GCA_050746645.1 Bryobacteraceae bacterium
TTTCGTCCAGAAAGGGAGCCAACTTCTCAAACCGGACCCTGACCTCCTGAACTTGAACCTGAGTCACTCGGCCAAGTATAAAACATTTCCGGGAGAAACTGTTCCAGTTGTTTTGTGACGGGTCCTAAGATCGCCCATACCAGTTTCTCTATACCAGCAGGCTCCTTTCGGAATGCCATTATTGCTGCGGCCACCGCGAGAACAGCGGCCGCCTCTCCAGGAGACGGAGTTTTAGCAATCCAGACTCCTGTTAGTGCGATGAGGGCTGTGATCAGAACGGCTCCCGAATATCGGGATGCTCAAAACCTATCAGCCATATCCTTGCCGGCTTTCCAGCGTGGCATGCGTCGAGAGTTTATCAGATAGCCTCGTCGCGTACCCTCCGTCGATTTCCCCGAGGAAATGCGGAGGCAGGCAGTAAAATCCGAAGCAAGGTGCCCCGACTATTCTGCCCCCGTCCGTCTACCACTTTCCCTGGTGAACAGATGGACTCTGATCCCGCTTCTGTTCACCCACCGTGCACCGCCCGACCGCACGATTGATATGCTTACCAACGCAGATCATTGTTTGGAGGGATCATGACCGATCACAATGCTTCGAACGGAACAAAGGACATCTCCCGCCGCGGGCTGCTGCGCGGTGCGGTAGCTTCGGCTGCCGCATTCAGCATCGTGCCGCGGCATGTTTTGGGACGCGGCTTCGTGCCGCCAAGCGACAAGGTGACCATGGCGTCTATCGGGCTTGGACGTCAGGGGCAGGCCATCACGATGGAATTTCTCGCGCGTCCCGATACGCAGGTCGTCGCCGTGTGCGACTGCAATAAGCTCGCGAAGAATTACATCGAATACAGCCCTAACGGCCTGCTGAAGATGGCGCGCAGGCTGCTTGGTCCCGGCCATGAGCACTGGGGCGCCGATCTGGCTTCGCCCGGCCCGGTGCAGCTCACGCATACCTTCCATGCCAGCCTCGGTATGGGCGGCCGCGAGCCGGCACGGCGCCTGGTGGACGCCTATTACGGATCACGGAAAGGCTCCGCTTCGGGGAAATACAAGGGCTGCAATGCGTACCACGATTTTCGCGACCTGCTCTCGAAAGAGAAGGATCTCGACGGCGTTTACATTGCCACGCCGGATCACTGGCACGCCGCAATCAGCATCGCCGCCATGCGCCAGGGGAAGCACGTCTTCTGTCAGAAGCCGATGACCCACACCATCGCCGATGCCCGCCGCGTCGCCTCGGTTGCTCGCGAGACGAAGGTTGCCACTTCGGTAGCGATTAACAATCCGTCATCGAAAGCCACCAAGCTCATTTCCGAATGGCTCGCCGATGGCGCCATCGGGCACGTTCGCGACATTCACAACTGGTCGAGCCGGCCGTACTGGCCGCAAGGTATTCCCCGCCCCACTGCTGTCGACCCCGTGCCGTCGGGTCTCGATTGGAATCTCTGGCTCGGCCCCGCGCCGGAGCGTCCCTTCAATAAGGCTTACCTGCCGTTTGTCTGGCGCGGATGGTACGACTTCGGCGACGGCTGTTTCGGCGATATGGGCTGCTACAGTTTCGCGGGGCTCTTCAAGATTTTGAATCTCACGCCGCCGGTGTCTGTGGAAGCGAGCACGTCGGTGTCCTGGGACGAGACTTT
>JBOGMI010000415.1:0-1062 GCA_050746645.1 Bryobacteraceae bacterium
TGGATCCGTTCGTTCTTCAACGTCGAGAAGAAGCTCTCGGCGCAAGCGTTGTCGTAGCAGTCGCCGTGTCGACTCATGCTGGCCAAGAGGCCGTGCGCCGCCATCAGGCGACGGTAGTTGCCCGAGCGGTAGAGCACGCCGCGGTCCGTGTGATGGACGAGGCCTGCTGGCGGCCGTCGATGGGTGATGGCCATGCGCAGGGCGGCTGAGACGAGCGGCTCGTCGTTGCGATCGGACATCGCCCAGCCCACGACCTTGCGCGAGCACAGGTCGATCATGACAGCGAGATAGAGCCAACCCTGACGGGTGCTGATAAAGGTCACATCGCCAACCCAACACTGGTTGGGACGGTCGGCCTGGAAGCGACGGCGAACCCGATCCGGCGCCGTGTTCTTGTGGCGTCGCGCATAGTGAGTCACCTTGAAGCGACGCCGGCGGCGCGCCTCGATGCCGTTCTCGCGCCTTATTCGTGCGACGCGATGGCGGCCACAAACGATGCCTTCGGCAACCAGGGCCTTCCAGACTTTCCTTGCGCCGTAGGCCTCGCGCGAGGCCGCGTGGACCCGTCGGACATGTGCCTCCAAGACGAGATCGTCGCGCTGGCGCGCGCTGGGTCCACGACGGCACCAGTCGTAATAGCCGCTGCGACTGACCGACAGGGCACGACACATGCCCGTAAGCGAAAACTCGTCGGCATGGGAACGCATGAAGTTATACTTCATGGCAGTTCCTTGGCAAAGTACGCCGCCGCTTTTTTTAAAATGTCGCGCTCCTCAGTCACCCGCTCCAGCTCGCGTTTGAGACGCACGATCTCCGAATCCGGGTCAGCGTGTTTGCGGCCAGAGCCGGGAAACGAGAGCTCGCCCGAGCGCACCTGTTCGGCCTTCCATTTGTAGAGCTGGTTCCGACGGATACCCAGATCGATGGCTACCTCGGATGCCGGCCGTTCGCCCGCATCGAGCAGCCTGACCGCTTCGCGCTTGAACTCGACCGTGAATCGTTGACGCTTGACCATCTGACACCTCCCAGGGGATTGTCCCCGTTCAGAGGTGTCCGTCAAAC
>JBOGMI010000416.1:0-3366 GCA_050746645.1 Bryobacteraceae bacterium
CATCCCGCGGGTTTGTTCGTGGGCCGCGTGGAAGACGAGCCCGGCCCGTACCGCTTCAAAATTACCGATCGTGAGGGCCGCACGGCGGAATGGGAAGATGCCTACCGCTTTCCTCCGCTGATTTCGGAATTCGATCTGCACCTGCACGCGGAGGGCACCAACTACGAGGGCTATAACGCCTTCGGCGCGCACCTGCTCACCGTCGAGGGAGTGGCCGGGACCCGCTTCGCCGTATGGGCGCCGAACGCGCTCGTGGTCAGTGTGGTCGGTGACTTCAACGGCTGGGATGCGCGCGCCCATCCCATGCGTTTGCGCACCGGCGGTGTTTGGGAGATCTTCCTTCCCGCCGTGGGGGCCGGCGCGCCGTATAAGTACATGGTGAAGTCACGCTTTCGCGGCTATAGCCAGATGAAAGCCGATCCCTACGGCTTCTGGATGGAAACGCCGCCCAAGTCCGCTTCCGTGGTCACCGATATCGAGAGCTACGAATGGGACGACCGGGAGTGGATGGAGCAGCGTGCTAACACGCGGCTGCTCGACGCTCCGGTATCTATTTACGAGATTCATCTGGGGTCCTGGTTAAAGGGCGAGAACCATCGCGTACTTACTTACCGCGAGCTGGCAGTCAAGCTTGTCGAGTATGTCAAACGCCTGGGGTACACGCACATCGAATTACTGCCGATCGCCGAGCATCCCTACGCGCCTTCCTGGGGTTACCAGCTTGTCGGCTATTATGCGCCCACTTCGCGATATGGCCGGCCGCAGGACTTCATGTACTTCATCGATTGCTGCCATCGGGCGGGCATCGGCGTCATTATGGATTGGGTTCCGGCGCACTTTCCCAAAGACGCGCACGGATTGGCCTTTTTCGACGGGACCGCGCTGTACGAGCACGAAGATCCGCGGCTTGGCGAGCATCGCGAGTGGGGCACGCTGGTGTTCAATTTCGGCCGCAACGAAGTGCGCTCCTTCCTGATTTCCAATGCGCTGTTTTGGCTGAAGCAGTATCACATCGACGGGCTGCGCGTGGATGCCGTCGCTTCCATGCTTTACCTGGACTACTCGCGCGAGCCGGGTGATTGGAGGCCCAATATCTACGGCGGCAACGAAAATTTGGAGGCTATCGATTTTCTCCGCAAGACAAACGAAATTGTGCATCAAGTGCCCGGGGTAATTACGGCGGCGGAGGAATCGACTGCGTTTGGCGGCGTTTCGCGGCCGGTGTATTTGAACGGGCTCGGCTTCACCATGAAATGGAACATGGGCTGGATGCACGACATGCTGATGTATTTCGAGAAGGACGCGATCTTCCGCAAATATCATCAGAACGACATCACGTTCAGCATGATTTATGCATTTACGGAAAATTTCGTGCTGCCGATTTCCCATGACGAAGTGGTCTATGGCAAACGCGCGCTGCTGAGTAAGATGCCGGGAGACGAATGGCAGCGGTTTGCCAATGCACGCGCGTTTCTGAGTTATATGTACGCGCATCCGGGCAAGAAGCTGCTTTTTATGGGTTCCGAAATCGGGCAGACGGCCGAATGGAATTACGAGAGCCAGGTCGAGTGGTGGCTGCTCGATTACGAAGTACATCGGAACTTGCAGCGGTTCTGCCAGGAATTGAACCGCATGTACCGGAGCGAGCCCGCCATGTACGAAGTCGATTTCCAGCACTGGGGTTTCGAGTGGATCGACTTTCACGACAACGAGAACTCCATCGTCGCCTTTCTGAGGCGCGCGCGGCGCAGCGAAGACTATCTTGTGTTTGTGTTTAATTTCACTCCGACGCCGCACAAAAAGTACCGGATCGGTTTCCCCGAAGCGGGTGTGCATCTGGAGATTTTCAATTCGGATGCGGAGATTTTTGGCGGCTCGAATATGGGCAACGGAGGCTATGTTGAGGCGGTGCCGACACCGTCGCACGGCCGCCCGGCTTCGGCGGAGCTAACGCTTCCGCCGCTCGGAGTCATTGTGCTGAAACCCGCCCGGCCGCTGCCGCCGCTCGCTTAGCCGACACCCGGGACGATCTACAAAGAAGACAGTACTGGTACGCCTAGCGAAAAGATCCTTGTCACGTTTTCGATTCCACTTAGTCCGAAACAGGTAGTATTTCACTCTGGAGGATTTTGATGAATCGTTTGAAATTCGCGGCACTTGCCGCCACTGTGATGTCGCTTACATGCATGGGGGCCATGGCCGACACCGTCACAGATATTGATCTTTCCGGCCATACGACCGGGAACTGGGGGACTTACACAACGATCCCGTTATTCAACGGAACAGATATTGCCGCCGCTTCCACAAATGGAAACCAGGGAACTGGGCTGACATTTGCCAACTGGAATGGAGATTTCGACCTGATTGCCTCGGGCACTTCGGATACGATTACGTTTGCCGGTCCTGTTGCGCTCAACTCGAATTCGGTCGTGAACACACTCGTAAACACCTTTTTCGGCACTTCCGGTGCAACAGAAACGACGGTCTCATTTGCCAGCGACAACGGATCGACGGCTCAATACTCACTGGTAGGTGGTCAGACGATTCGCGACTATAATAACCTTACTTTTACAAACGATCTGCAGGGCTATAACAATGACTCCAGCCTTGGCAATGTCACGGCTCAAAATTGGTGGAACAACTATGGCACTGGCGGTCACCAGCGGCTCGATGCGCAGACGTTCGTGCTGCCTTCCTCGTGGACGGGATCGAATCTCTTGTCGATGACCATCGATACACCTTCGGGTTTGGGTCAAGACGATACGATTCTCTCGGCGGCGCAAATCAGCGTTCAATCCAGCACACCTTCGTCTCCAGTGCCGGAGCCTTCATCCCTAGCGCTGGTTTTAGTTGCTCTCGCTCTCGGCGGCTTTGTTGCCCGGCGCCGCCTCTCCAAGCGCACGCCCCTCTAGACGTGCGCCGGTTCGTGCGGGGCTGGTTCCGGCTGTTCGCCTGAGGGTTCGCCTTTGAGGAGCCGCGTCAATTCCGCTTCGTCGAGAGTTTCTTTCTCGATCAGTTTCTCGACGACGCGATCCAGCCCCGCGCGATGCTGTTTCAGAACATCTTCGACGCGCGCATAGAGTAGGTCAACGATGCGCCGGACCTCCTCGTCGATCTGTTCGGCGGTCTTGTCGCTGTAATCGCGCTCCTCCATGGGATAGCGGCTCTTAAGGAATGGCGACTCCATCGTATGGCCATACGTAAGATTGCCGAGGCGCTCGCTCATGCCGAAGCGTTTGACCATCTGGCGGGCGAGTTCGGTGGCGCGCTGCAGGTCGTCGCTGGCGCCGGTGGAGATCACGCCGTTATAGACGAGGTCTTCGGCTCCTCGGCCGCCGAGCATGACGCACATCTGGTCTTCGAGCT
>JBOGMI010000417.1:0-1719 GCA_050746645.1 Bryobacteraceae bacterium
TCTTGGGGCGCAGAAGGCCATCCCGGGGTGGCACACAGCTCGTAGCCGGTCACCTGGGCGCTCATTCGGCGGTCACCTCGGCGACCGCTTGGCGTGCCGCGGACTCGTCGACGATCGCCTTGGAAGAGGTGAAGGCGGCGACGAGCGCCTGGGTGGCCAGATTGTTGACCGCACGCGGCAGGCCACGGGCGACCTGGTAGATGAGCGCGACCGCGTCGTCGGAGAACAAGGTGTCGCTGCGCCCGCAGAGGGCGAGGTGGTGGGCGATGTACGCGGCGCACTCGGTCGCCTCGAGCCCCTGGGCCACGAAGCGCAGCCCGACGCGCTGGTCGAGCGCGGTCATGGCCCCCAGGCGCAGGCGGCGGCGGAACATCGGCTGGGCCAGCAAGATGAGCCCGAAGGGGCTCTTTGCATCCATGCTGGCGTTCTGCAGACAGCGCAGCCCCTCGAGGGTCTCTGGGTCGTAGAGCTGCACCTCGTCACAACAGATGGTGACCGACTTTCCCCGCTCGGCGGCCTCCTGGGCGAGCAGCTCTGCGGTCTGGGGGATGAGCGACGAGCAGTGGAACCGGGGGACCCCACCCAGTGCGGTGACGATCGTCGCGTAGGTGCCGCGCAGCCCCACCCCGGGCGTGCCCAGGTAGATGATGGTGTGCCGGGAGGCGTCGAGGGCGGAGAGCGCCGCGCGAGCGGCCACGGTCTTGCCCGACCCGCACTCGCCGGTCACCACCCCGATCGCCTGCTCGGACACGCACCAGGCAATGCGGGCGACGGCCTCTTGGTGAGCCCGGTGCTGGTTGAGCGCCTGGGGGGCGATGTCTCGCCCGAAGGGCATCTTGGTGAACCCGTAGTGGCTGCGCAGGTTCTCGATCATGGCGTCGTTCCTTCCTCGTCGGTGGTGTGCTCGTGCTGGTCGTCGTGGTCCCCATCGATCGAGGTGTCCTCGCCGATCGACGCGTAGTCGATGCGGCGTCCCAACAGCTCTTTGTCCCTGCGCCTCGCTACGAGGTCGAGGTAGTCGATGCCCGTGGGTGCCGGTGCGGGTTGAGCGTCGGGGCGCGCCTTTGGGTGGGTGTGGCGCCCGATCTTGAACGGGACCGCCACGCCCATCGGCCGTCCCTCGAAGCGGACGTCAATGGTGGTCATGTCGAAGGGATCGAAGACGAGCTCGACGCGTCTGCCCACCAGCGCCGCGTCCACCTCGAACGAATTCGTATGCAGATGGACGGTCGCCGTCTTCGAGACCGTCCTCCACTCGGACCACAAGAACGCCTCGTGGAGGAGGGCGGCGGACGGAAGCTCGGGCGGGCCCTTCGCCATGAAGCGCTCGATCGGCGTCATGCCCGTCTCGGAGTGGACGCGCCGGTGGTAGACGGTCTCCACCCAGGCGCTGAAGAGCCGGTTGAGCTCGGCGAGGTCGGCGACCCCGCGGGCCTCGACCTCGACGACGAAGCCTCTCCTTGCAGTCTCAAAGAATCTTTCCACCTTGCCCTTGGTGGTCGGGGTGTAGGGCCGGGCGTGGACCAGGCGGATGCCGAGCACGGCGCAGGCCCGCTCGAGCGGGGCGTCGCGATACGCGGCGCCGTGGTCGACCAAGAGGACTTTGGGGATGCCGCGCGAGGCGACCGCGGCGCGAAGCGCCGCCTCCATGCGGATCGTGTCTTCCGACGAGCACCACCGATAGCCAGGCAGGAGCCTCGAGTGATCGTCGATGAACGC
>JBOGMI010000418.1:0-2728 GCA_050746645.1 Bryobacteraceae bacterium
CCACTTCAACCACGGCCAGCGGACGTCCGCTCTCCATCGCTCGGGGAAGTAGATTCCCAGCAGCAGCAGAGCCGAATACACGAGCGTCTGTAAAGCTGTTGCCCAGGAGCCAAAGAGCGCGAACCATGGGTTCGGCCACCAGGTCCAATCCAGGTTGCTGAAAAAAGCTTCCGCGAAGCTGAGGGCCACGAGCACGAACCAGGCATTCCAGTCGCGCGGACGCGCGGCTACGACCCAGTAGCCGACCAGGAGACATAGCAACGGTACAAATAGTAGCGTCGCGAAGAGCGCAACTGTACCCGCGCTCCAGGGCGGTCCCTTGCGCGCCGCAAGGCGAACGGAAACGGTTTCGGTGTGCGCATTCGCATGCCGGATGGTCACCCTGAGCGTGGCGCCAGGACGGCTATTGCGCACATTCGTCAAAAGCTGATACTCGCCGCTAAACCGGGAGTCATTAAGCGCTTCCAGGCGGTCGCCTACACGAATGCCGGCCTTCTTGGCTTCGTCCTCGACGCTTGCGATGACGCCTCGGTCTTCATCTACATCGAAAGGTGCGCGCGCATAATTGTTCGGATAAAACCACTGCTGGACCGCCGCGATCACGCCCGCCCCGTAATATCCCAGGCTGACTGCAATATACAGGGCCAAGAGCCCGTACAAGACCCGTGAGGATCGCCGAAACGTTCTGTGCCGAGATGGCGTCGAGCGGTTAAGTGGCTGATGGCTAAGAAGATCCTCTCGGATGGGCAATCAATTCACCTTTATTAATCTTCCATACAACCGCTAATCGGTGCAGTTGGGTCTCTTTTGCTTTTCATCAGGATATCCCTGGCCTATAGTGAGGATGGATCGGATTGCACGCAGCAAGAAACCAACTTAAAAGGTAACCAACCATGCGCAAACCAGTGAAATATTTCGAGAAAGCAGTCGCGGTCGGCGCCAACGCCGCGTGGCAAGTCTTTGACCGGCTGAACCAGATTAAACAGAATCCTTCCTTCATCCCCAAGTGGTCAGACAAGCCGCTGCTGAAGAGCTATGAAAAATCGAAGCCGCCGCTCGGCTGGCCGCGCGAAACCGACTCGCTGTGTCCCCGCTGCATCCCGGAGATCCGTAAGCAGATCGTGGACGGCAAGATCGATTATAAGATTCTGATGGAAGGGCCGGTCGGCGAGATTAAGGCCCGCATCATCGAGCGCGACGGCAAGATCCTGATGGTAAAGGATTGCCCCAAGCACGGGCATTTCGAAGATCTGATGTCCGTCGATCCGGCGTTTTCGAGGCACCTGGAAGAAGTTTTCCCGGGCCGTGATATCCGCGCGCATAACGACGAGAAGTTGCACGACCACGGCACCAGCTCGATTCTCCACGGACGCGGATCGGTGCTGACCATCGATCTGACCAACCGCTGCAACATGATGTGCGATCCCTGCTTCATGGATGCCAATCAAGTCGGGTTCGTCCACGAGCTGAGTTGGGAAGACATTAAGCAACTGCTCGACAACGCCATTTCCATTAAGCCGCGGCGCCAGATGTCGGTGCAGTTCTCGGGCGGCGAGCCGACGATTTCGCCCTACTTTATCGATGCCGTTCGCTACGCGCGCAAGGTCGGCTACAACAGTGTGCAGGCGGCGACCAACGGCATCGAATTCGCCAAGCGTCCGGATTTTTGCAAGGAAGCCGCCGAAGCCGGCCTGCGCTATGCATATCTGCAGTTCGACGGCATCGGCAATGCCGCGAATGCGCACCGCGCGGTGGGCAATCTGTTCGATGTGAAGTTGCGGGCGATTGAGAACCTGTGGAGCAACGGCGTGGATATCGTGCCGGTAACCACGATTTTGAACGGCATCAACAACGAACAGGTCGGACACATCATCAAGTTCGCCCTGGACAACCCAAAGAAAATCCCGTTCCTGTCGTTCCAGCCTGTCTCTTTCACCGGCCGCGACGAAGCGATCACGGACGAGCGCAGACTGGCCCAGCGTTATACGCTTTCGCATCTGGCTCACGACGTGAAGGACCAGACCGGCATCGGCGAACCGGTGCGCGACTGGTTCCCGATCAGTTTCATGAGCACCTTCTCCGATTTCGCCGACTTGGTGCACGGACCGGCAGCGGACTGGGGGCAATTGAGCTGCGGCTGCCATCCGAACTGTGGCGTCGGTATGGCGATCATGTGCGATAAGGAGACCAAGGAAGCCGTTCCGGTCACTGCGTTTTTGAACGCCGACCGCTTGGCGAAGGACATCGCGCGGGTTAACGATGCGGCACGCGGACGGATTCTCTCGATTGCGGGCGTCTCGCTAGCGCTGCTGAGAAACTACGATCCGTTCCGGGCGCCTACGCACTTCAAATTGTCGGACCTGATGGCCAAATTCGACAAATGCTTCGGCATGTCGAAGAAGGCAAAGACCGGCGGCTACGGCAAAGTGTCCGGTGCGCGCACGCGCGCCGATATCGATCAGCGCCGCGGCGACCGCTGGAATTTCCTCTTCCTGGCCGGCATGTGGTTCCAGGATCTGTTCAACTACGATTTTCGGCGCACCGAGCAGTGCATCATCCCCTACGCCACACAGGAAGGCGAAATTTCCTTCTGCGCTTACAATACCGGCGTGGGCTGGCGCAACATCATTGAGAAAATGCATATGACCGCGACGCTCACCAAGTGGTACGAGGAGCACGGCCGGCACGAGATCTTCGCCGGCAACAAGAGCGTGCCGATGTCGAGCAA
>JBOGMI010000419.1:0-3456 GCA_050746645.1 Bryobacteraceae bacterium
GATCGTTGCGTCCAGATAACCGCGCCGGTCCAGGTCCTTCAAGAGCTGGACCCGAAAATCCTGAACTTTCTGGCCGTTAAAGACTTGTCCCGGACGAAACGGAATTTCGGCCCGCACTTCGTTCGGATCGAGACCGCTGCCGTGAAAATGAATGCTTCCGAAATGAAAGACCGGCCCCTCCTTGATCTGCACTTTAACGACGACTCCGGAGTCCGTCTTGGACGGCACCGTCACAATCTTCGGAAAACTGATCGCGGCATAGCCTTTAGCCGCATACAGCGGCCGGATGGCTCCATTCAGAATCAGCTTCAGCCGCATATCGGTCATCGGAGTGCCCACTGCGACCGCATTCACCGCCCGCAGAATCGTTCCGGTATCGACGGCATGATTTCCCGTAACGAATACCTGCGAAATCCTCGGAGCCGGCGTGTTCGGTGCGAAAACAGCGGCGAGTTGCTGCGGATTTTCGTTCGAGATCGTCACCACAATTTTCACTCCCGGCTTCTTTGCGTCGACAAATTGCCTCACCGCGTCCCGATAGCGGTCCAACACGGCTTGAGTGCCCGGAATCTCATCCGAATACATCTCCACATGCGTGCGCAGGTATTGCCGCAGCGCGTCCGAAGATACCCCGAGCCGCTCGAATCGTATGGGGAAGACTTGCTGATTCTCGCTGACCGTAAACGTGACGTCGTACTGAAGCGGGTGGCTGAAAAACTGGTAATGATCGGCAACTGTCGTAAACAGCTCGGTATTTTGAATCCTCTGGCGCGCTTCTTGAATGAGCGCCGGCGTCACCTTCTGCCCGATGCGCAGCTCCGATGTTTTGGCGATGCCGGCAGACGAATAGCGCTTGTTGCCCTTGACAGTGATCGCATGCAGAATCCCCGGCTCGGGCTGAGTCCGCGCCAGAAGCTGGCCGCCCGCAACAGCGCATAAAGAGACAAGCGTGGCGCAAACGAGCGAGCGCATACCTACCCCATGATACGCGCGCTGGAGCAGGTGCGTTTCCGGGCTTCAGTTTTCAGTGATCAGCGCTCAGTTTTCAGCTTTTGCATTAGGCCGGTGAGCATGCGCTTCACTTCGCAAGCTCGCTGCGCGCTTTCCTGATATTCCTTGGGAGGGATCAGCTTCAAATCTTTGGCCAATACGAGGTGGTACTCCAATTCGCTAGCCGAACCCATCGCGATCGAACAAAAGCGGGCCAATTCGGCAACCCCATTTCGCCCACAGCCTTCGGCCAGATTAGCCGAAATGGAAGAGCTCGCCCGGCGAAGCTGGCTGGTTAGCCCGTACAACTCCTGGCGCGGACAATCCGCCGAGATCCGGTAAACCGATAGTGTGAGCTGATGTGCCTTCTGCCACACCTTCAGTTGCTTGAAATCTTGCATAACCTGACCACTGACCACTGAAAACTGAAAACTGACCACCGAAAACTGTTCGTGTCTGCCGCACCCGCAAACTCTCCATCCAATTGAAAACACGGCCCCAATGTTAAACTTGAGGCGAAAATGACATATGATGTAGTTGTAATCGGCAGCGGCCCTGGCGGTTATTCCGCCGCGGTGCGCGCCGGGCAGTATGGTTTGAAGACGGCGCTCGTCGAGAGACAGCCTAGGCTCGGCGGAACTTGCCTTCTGGTCGGCTGTATTCCCACTAAGGCTCTTCTGCACACCGCCGACCTTTGGGATCAATTCAAGAACCCGGAAAAGCAGGGGATCGAGTGCAAAGACCCGCGGTTGAACTACCCGCGCGCGGTTGAGCGTAAGAACCAGATCGTCACCAAGCACTCCAAAGGCATCGATTTTCTGATGCGCAAGAACAAGGTCGATGTGCTGAAGGGCGCGGCGCGGCTTCTCGGCGGAGGCCGTATCGAAGTGAGCGGAGAAACGGTCGAATCCCGGAATATCATCCTGGCCGCGGGTTCCGAAGCGCGCATGCTGCCCGGTTTGCAGCCCGATCCGAAACTGATTCTGACGAACATCGAAATTCTCGATCTCGAAGCCGTACCGAAAAGCGTCGGCATTATTGGCGCCGGGGCGGTTGGAGTCGAGTTTGCCTCGATGTTCAATCGCTTCGGGTCGCAAGTGACCATCCTCGAGATGCTTCCGCGTATCGTGCCGGTGGAGGACGAAGAAGTCTCGAAAGAGCTGGAGAAGCATTTCAAGAAAACCGGTATCCGCGTCGAAACCGGCGCAAAGGCGGAAAATATCCGCAAAAATGCAAACAGCGTCAGCCTCACCGCAACGCTTGCCAAGGGCAACACCGAGCAGATGGAATTTGAAAAGCTGCTGGTCGCCGTGGGCCGCAAACCGAACACCGACAACGTCGGAATCGAGAACACCAGAGCCGAGCTCGATCGCGGCTTTGTAAAAGTGGACCCGTATCAGCGCACCGGCGAGCCCGGCTTGTACGCCATCGGCGATATCGTCGCCGGCACTCCGCAGTTGGCGCACGTCGCCACCAGGGAAGGCATGGTCGCCGTAGGGCATATAGCGGGAAAGTGCGTCACGCCGGTCAATCGCAATCGCATTCCGGGTTGCACTTACACCGATCCGGGAATCGGCAGCGTCGGATTAAGCGAAGCCCAGGCGCGCGCCCAGGGATTCCAGGTCCGCGTGGGCAAATTCCCGTTTGTCGGCAACAGCAAGGCGACCATTCTCGATTCGCATGAAGGGTTTGTCAAGGTCATTTCGGAAGAGCGCTTTGGCGAGATTCTCGGCGTACACATCATCGGGCCAGAAGCCTACGAACTGATTGCCGAAGCGGTAGCGGCCATGGAAGCCGAGGCTACGGTGGAAACCATGATGTCCACCATTCACGCGCATCCGACGATTTACGAAGCCATCGGCGAAGCGTTCAATAACGTATACGGCCTCGCGATCAACATCTAAGTGGGCAGTCCATCGCTTTTTGTGGTCTGCCGGCCTGTTGCAGCATGAAATTACTCCAAGTTACCGATCTCGGCCGCATGCGCTATGCCGCTGCGCTTGAGAAACAGCAGCAGCTCGTAGAACAGCGGAAGCAAGGCCGCGGCACGGACACGTTGCTGTTTGTCGAGCATCCGCACGTGGTGACAGTGGGCCGCAACGGGAAACAGCAGCACGTGCTCGCGAGCGAAGAGATCCTCGCGCGCAGCGGCATCTCGCTTTACGAGGCCGATCGTGGCGGCGACGTCACTTACCATGGCCCCGGGCAGGTGGTCGGCTATCCGATCCTCGATCTGCGAGAATGGAGACGCGATGTTCGCGCTTACTTCCGCGGCGTAGAGCAGTCCTTGATCGATGCGCTGGCCGGCTTTGGCATTCAGGCAGAACGTGTTCCGGAGCCGGGGCACGAAGGTGTCTGGGTAGGCGGAGCAAAGATCGCGGCGATCGGGATTCACATTAGCCGATGGATTACTTCGCACGGTTTTGCGCTCAATGTCGCAACCGATTTGAGCTATTTCCACTACAT
>JBOGMI010000420.1:0-1120 GCA_050746645.1 Bryobacteraceae bacterium
AACACGATCGAGCGTCCAATTCGAGCTTCGCCAAAGCCGCCGGCGGTTTGTCAGCCGAGCGTGGGTTTATTTCGTAAAGAGCACAATCGGAGCACCAGCAGAGCGAAAGTCTGGGTTCGTTTCGCAACCTTGTCTCAGACGCCGGAGGCCGTAGCCAGGATCTCTTTGAAATTACAATAACTTACAGTAAATTGGGTTTGAACGGAAAAATCGCGAAGGAAGAAGAAGACGGGCCGAGTGGGTTCGTTTCGCAAAAAGCATAATCGCGCACCACCCAGCAGAGCGGAAGCGTGGGTTTGTTTCGCAATTTTGCCGCGAGGTCCAGCGATCCGGATCTCCCGGATCTCCCAACTGCGAACCAGATGCCGCCACGAATAGCGGCATGGCGGGTCTGGAGGCCCGCTCAACATGCGCAGTCTTCGCATTTGTGAAAGTCCTGAACTTGGTATGGGTTACCGTCGCGCCAGACCATGTCCGGCCGCCCGGCCGCCGTATGTTGCTACCGGACTGGGAGTTGCCGTGCCGGACATTTTGGGTTCGTTTCGCAAAAGGCATAATCGGAGGCAGGCAGAGCGGAAGCCTGGGTTCGTTTCGCAATTTTGCTTCACGCCCCGGTGAGCCGCGGGCAGGATTCTTTGATTACAAAGAGCTTACAGCAAATTGGGTTCGAACAGAAAAGTCGCCGATCACTGCTGGATTCTGGAGTCCGGGCGTATCATTGCCGATGATGAAACTTTTTCGCTCTTGCACAACGTCGGCCTGCTGGAGCGGGCTTCGCTTATCCGCCGGCACGTGCACACGCACGAGAAGGCATTCCTGTCTCCCCATCCTCACGTCCATGTTCGGGAACCCTAGGAGAATAGCCTGAGCCGAGCCGCCGAAGCGGAACCCGGACGCGGACAGATGCCGCCGGCCTGGGTCGTTGGGATGGCGATCTTCCCCTTCGGCTTGACCGTTGGGTTCACCATCACGGCGCTTCCTTTTCTGCTCACGAATATGGGCGTGCCTCTTTATAAGGTCGCCACCATCAGTGCCACCGTAATGTCGCCCACCTTCTGGGGATTTCTGCTGCAGCCGCTGATGGATACCGGCCTCACACGCCGGGCCTACTGCTGGCTCA
>JBOGMI010000421.1:0-1143 GCA_050746645.1 Bryobacteraceae bacterium
GCGTTTGGTTCGGCTGGACCATGGCTTGCAACATCTCGCTGCGATTGACGCGGGATTCCCGTGTGCTCCAGAAGAGCAATCCCACCGCAACCAGCGACAAAATGACTCCTCCGCTCCCCAAGGTGAACAGAAACTTGCGGCCGCGGCGATCGACCAGCGTAATGCCGACGATCGTAAAGAGAAAATTCACCAGCGTGAATAAGACATAGCCCCAGTGCGCCTGGATATCGGTCAAACCGCTTTGGATCAGGATGTTGGTATTGAACCCAATGATGGAGTTCACGCCCGTAGCCGTGTTGCAGAAAAGAATGATGCAGGCGAGCACAAAGGGAATCACATATTTGCGCCGCAGGAGCGAGTCCTTGGCTTTTTTGCCGAGCGACCGGGCAGCGGTTCGGCCAGCCTCGATGGTCTCCATTTCGCTCAGTTCGAGCGCCGCCTGCTCTGGGCGGCGCGAGCGGAGGAGCGCGGCATGAGCCGCTTCCCGCCGGCCGCGGCGGACCAGCCAGCGCGGAGATTCCGCCACCATGGTGGCTCCGATTAAGAAGAGAATACCCGGCGGGAGCGAGACCCAGAAAATCCGGCGCCAGGCCATGTCTTTATACGCGAACAGCGCGGCGGCGCTGGCGGCTTTGGCCACTTCCTCCACGCGGTAGCTGAAGTAGATGCCGATGAGCGCCGCGGCCAGAATGCCCAGCGTCAGCAGCCACTGAAACGTGGCCGTTCCTCTGCCGCGATTGGCCGCGGGCAGACATTCGGCCAGATAAAGCGGCACCACGACGCCGATGAAGCCGCCGCTGACACCCTGCAGCAAGCGTCCGTAAAATAGCGGTCCGTAGCCGTGCGCCAGCGCGATGATCGGGATGCTGACGATAAATGTGATGCTGCTCAGGATCATCAGCCGTTTGCGGCCCATCCGGTCCGCCAGCAGGCCCGCGAACAGCGTGGAGATCACGCTGCCCAGCAGCACGGCCGCCACGATCAGCGAAAGCTCGCTGGCCGTAAGGCCCGAAGTAGCTTCCAGATAGGGCAGCGCGCCGCCAATAATGCCTACATCGACACCGTAGAGCAAACCGCCGAGCCCGGCTACGAGCAGCAGGAAACGGTTGTAGCGCAGCAGCTTTCTGTCCACCACGGTCGCGC
>JBOGMI010000422.1:0-2409 GCA_050746645.1 Bryobacteraceae bacterium
TGTAGCGGTGTCCTTTGCGCCAGGAGACCTCGTCCACTCCGATCTGGAAGAGACCCTCCAGGCGGTTTGGATCGAGCCCGGTGGCCATCACCCGTTCGATTATTCGCCCGACGGTGTCCCAGTCGATGCGGAGGAGTCGACAGATCGCGGTTTTGTCCATGGTCGTGGCGAGCCAGCCCGCCAGATCCTCGAAATCGGAGGTGAACCTGGAGCCAATCCGGGCAAACGGTACTGCTTGGGTGCGCACCCCATGAGTGGGACAGTCCAAGCGGCGGAGGTTGGCACGGACTTCGAGCCGCCATGCCGCCAGATCCAGATGTCTCCACGTCGACGCCACCGGGCGAGCGTCATAGCGGGCTCGGGTGGCAAACGAACACAGCGGGCAGCCCAAGCTCCCCGAACGCAGGGTCACGTCGATCACTACTTTGGCGGACAAGAACTCAACGCCGGTGACGGTGATACCGGGCAGGCGCATGAGGTGCTTGAATGCAGTGGTGGCACGCATGGGTTCGACTCCTTTGGAACGGTCGTTCTAGACAAGCTCCCGAGCCTAGGATCAGCCCCTGCGTGCCACTCAACCGGCCCAGCCCACTACCGCCTTCAAGGCGCCCTTGGGCCACCCGCGATCCGGCACGGTTCCCGGATCCTCCAGCGGCGCGGTCCCAGGCCCTCCTACCAGGCAGTATCCCAGCTCAGACCCCTTCAGTCACCCACACTTATGCCGGAAGACCCAGTTTATCGACGCCACGACCAGTGCCGACGACGTCGCGGTGCCCAAGCCGGCACCGGAGATATTCCGCTCGGCGATGGAGGCCGGCGGGGTGGACCCCTCGCGTGCGATCGCGGTGGGAGACAGCGTTTGGGACATACAAGCGGCGAGGGCGGCCGGGATAGGTTGCCTGGCCGTGGAGAGCGGTGGCTCCAGCCAGCACGAGCTCGCCGAGGCTGGTGCGCTCCACGTCTATCGCGATGTCGGCGAGATCCTCGACCAGCTCCTCGTAGGCCCGCTGCGGAGCCTGCTGCGATAGGCCAGAACGCCTGACGGGCCGTGCGCCCGGCGGGGCGGCCGCGGGCGCCTGCGCCGGGCGCTTTAGGTCAGGGCTACTGCGGCCTCGGGGCTGACCACCCGGAAGCTGAAGCTCTCCTCGATGTACAGGTGGACCTGTTCGGAGTCGTGGCGGTCGTAGCCGACGGACAGGTCCTGGCCGGTCTCCAGCAAGAAGTCCCCTCCCCTCAGACTGACCACCATGGCACCCTGCACGCCGGGGGCCCAAACGATCGGGCCGCACGAACGGCGAGAGCCGAGGGGCTAGGAACCTCGCGTCCGGCAGACTCGGCGGCTTCGAGCCAAGCTTGCACCGCCACCTCGACCTCGCTGACCGCCTCATGGGGAGTGTCACCGAAGGCCGAGCAGTAAGCCAGGTGGGGCACATCAGCCACCCACGCTTCGTCCTCGCCGCTCCAGAACACGTTGATGGGGTGGGTGGGTGCGCTCACTTGGTCTCCTCCAGACCCAGATCATACCGCCGGACCAAAGTGGCGGGCGTACCGCTGGAGCAGATCGCAGACGTGACCGGGACTCCAGCACCCGGATGACAGGCGACGTCTACCGCCATGCGGTCCGCCACGACAGCGAGCCCGGCCAAGCTTCCATGGAACGCCTCGTCGGCACACTCAGCTCCCGCAACCGGTCTCACGGGAACTTTAGCTCCCTGTGTTAGCTCTTAGGCCCGCGCCCGACCAGAACGCCAGAACCACCCGGACCTGCGTTTCCAGTGGTCCCTGATTCCACAATAAGAACCGCTTCGGGGTGATAGCCGGTGCGATCATCGACCTTGACCACCTAATATCTGTAAGTCCTCCCCACATCGCCGGTAGTCCGAGCCAGACGGCGGCCGAGGCGAGCCCGAACGTCGATGGCGATTGGGAGCGGCTGCTGTAGCGCACCGTGCTACACTGGCGGCCATGGTCAGAGACATCACCCAACGGCAGCTTCGTAACGAAAGCGGCGAGGTTATGCGGGGATTGGACCGGGGCGAGAGCTTCGTCGTGACCCGGAACGGCGTGCCAGTCGGCGAATTGACTCCCCTTCGACGGCTCCGGTTCGTGAGCGCCGATGCCGCCATCGCCATGTTCCGTGGTGCCCCAAGCGTCGACTTGGCCCGGCTTCGCACGGATCTCGACCGCGTCGCATCCCAGGACCCCGATCCTCGTGCCTGATTCTCCACGCGACCCACGGGGGCTCGTCGATACGTCCGTCGTTATCGACCTCGAACAGCTCGACGCGCGACAGCTCCCGATCGAACTGGCAGTGAGTGCGATCACCATGGCCGAGCTCGCCGCCGGCCCACACGCGACGGAGGACGCATTGGAACGGGCACGTCGCCAGGACCGCGTGCAACGCTCGGA
>JBOGMI010000423.1:0-7068 GCA_050746645.1 Bryobacteraceae bacterium
CAGCGTTGAAGAAGCGTTTTCCGAAAAACGCCGACGTTCTGTATCTTGATGCCAAGCTGCACATGAAGGCCTTCAACGACGCGACCTTCGCTATGTTTCAGCGCACGCCGAATTCGTACCGGGTGCACGAGCTTTCGGCGGAAATCTTCGAAGTTGAAAACCGCTACTCGGACGCGATCGGCGAATATCGCAAAGCAATCGCTTTGGCTCCGCAAGCGCCGGGTCTGCATTACCGGCTGGGACGCGCGCTGCTGCTCGCCAAACACACGCCGGAGTCGATGAAGCAGGCGGCAGCGGCGTTTGAGGCGGAGCTGAAGCTGAGTCCCGAAGATGCAGCAAGCGAGTTTCAGCTAGGCCAGATCGCCCAGGCGCAAGCAAACCCCGTCCAAGCCCGCGCGCATTTCGAGCATGCCATTAAGCTTTCGCCGGATTTCGCCCAGGCGCTGATTGCGCTGGGGAAAATCTATGCCCACGACCAGCAATATAATCGCGCCATTGCAGTCCTTACTCATGCGGTGCGCATTCAGCCGAAAAATGAGCGCGCGCATTACGCCCTCATGACCGCCTTTCGCGATTCCGGCCAGATGCAGAAAGCGCAATCCGAGGCTGCCGTTTTGCAGCGCCTGCGCAAGCCGCCGGAAGGGGAGTTCTCCGAGTTTCTAAAGAAACTTGGCGACCAACAGCCGAAGCAGTGAAGTTTGTTCTGCCGCTTCTTCTGCTGCTTGGCGCCGCGGCCGCCGTTTGTTCCGCGCCATCTTTTACACCCGATTTCGTCAACATCGCGGCGAAGGCCGGCCTCACAGCGAAGTTTCCCAACGGCACCGTCTCCGAGCAATACATTCTCGGCACTACGGGCAGCGGTATTGCTTTCATCGATTACGACAACGACGGGTTGCCCGACATCTTCGTGCTCTCAGGCAACGGTGGTACTAACCGTATGTATCGCAACCTCGGCCACGACCGGTTTCGCGACGTAACCGATCAGCTTGGACTGCGCTCCTCGGGCTGGGCGGAAGGCGTCTGTGCCGGCGATTACGATAACGACGGCTATACCGACTTATTTGTAACTTACTGGGGTCAGAACCGGCTGTATCGCAACATTCATGGAAAAAGGTTCGAGGATGTTACAAAAACCGCCGGTCTGATCCAAAAGCAGAAGCGCTATAACACCGGATGCGCGTTTGTCGATTACGACCGCGACGGTCACCTGGATCTGTTTGTTGCCAATTACCTGCAGTTCGGCTTCGCTACTACGCCGAAACCAGGCTCGAATCCGAACTGCTTTTACCGGGGGCTTGCCGTCAGTTGCGGTCCGCTCGGGCTGCCCTTCGAAAGTAACATCCTTTATCACAACAACGGCAATGGCACGTTTACCGATGTATCCAAATCTGCTGGGATCGAGGACCCTGTGGGGCATTACTCACTCGGCGTGCTGACTGGCGATTTCAACGGAGACGGCTGGCCGGATATTTACGTTGCCTGCGACCGCACACCGTCGCTGCTTTACCTCAACCAGAAGAACGGAACGTTCAAGGAACAGGCGGTGCTGCGCGGCGTCGCATTCGATGCCGACGGGCGCGCCATGTCCGGCATGGGCGTGACCGCGGGCGATTACGACGGCAGCGGACGTCTAAGTATTTTCCGCACCAACTTTTCAGACGAATTCGAGACGCTGTATCGCAACATGGGCCATGGGAATTTCGACGACGTGACCCTCGATGCCGGCCTTGGCGGAAACACAAGCTATGTCGGCTGGGGCACCGGGTTCTTCGACTTCGACAACGACGGCTGGCCGGATCTCCTGCTGGTCAACGGACATATCTACCCCGAAATCGATAAACTGCACATCGATATTCATTACAAAGAGCACGCCATCCTTTATCGCAATCTCGGCAACGGCAAGTTCCGCGATCTTTCGGCTCACGGAGGCCCAGGCATCTTGGAAAAGCATTCCTCGCGGGGTGCAGCGTTTGGCGATATCGATAACGACGGTTCGGTCGAGATCGCAATCAATAACCAGAACGAACCTCCGTCGCTCTTGAAGGATATGCACAAACCTCCGGGGAATTGGGTGATCTTGCGCCTGATCGGGACGAAATCGAACCGCAGCGCGATCGGCGCGCGAGTGACTCTCACCGCAGGCGGACATTCCCAGGTGCAAGAAGTGCGCAGCGGCGGCAGCTATCTCTCGCAAAACGATCTACGGCTGCATTTCGGCATCGGCGGCGCAAAGAAAATCGATGAAATCTCCATCGCCTGGCCGAGCGGGGAACACCAGGTGCTGAAGGATCAGCCCTGTGATCGGGTGCTGACAATTCGACAGCCGTGACTCCCGAGTTCACGTATTCACGTGCTACACTTAAATGAGTGATCGCGACGCGAAACGTTACTCTGAGTCTCCCCGAGCCTTTGTTGAATCGCTTCCGCGTGTACGCGGCAAAGCGGAACCAGTCGATGACGGCGCTCGCAGCCGAGGCGATACGGAACCTGCTGGACCAGGAGGAAGACGAGATTGCCGCCGCGAACCGCCGGCTGTTGGAGAGAATGCGAAACTCTCCGAACCGGGGAACTGGGGGAATGATTACCTGGACTCGCGACGAAATTCATGAGCGCTGAGTTCCTGGACACAAACGTTCTGCTCTACGCTCATGATGCAGGCGCCGGCGCTAAGCAGGGCAGGTCTATCGAACTGGTGGCGCACCTTGGTGCGAATCGCTCTGGAGCCGTCAGTGTTCAGGTGCTCGCGGAGTTTTATTCCGCCGCAACGAAAAAGCTACGGATGAGAAGCGAGGAGGCCGAGGAAATACTCAGCGATTTCGGTTTTTGGAACATTCATCGACCAGGGCACTCGGATCTCATGAAAGCCGCGCAGTTACACCGAAGATACAAACTCTCCTGGTGGGATGCGTTGATTGTCAATAGCGCGCTCGAACTCGGCTGCTCCGTTTTATGGACAGAAGATTTAAATCATGGGCAGCGATTCGGCTCATTGATCGTGCGTAATCCATTTTGATGAAATGAGGCGAGCGCATTCTCATAATCTATGAGTTTTGAACCCTGATTGACATCACCCATTCGACGACGCAGGGTTCCTGGTCAAAGAGCATCAGCGTAATCTTTCCGTCCACACCGCAAAACCTCCGGGCGGAACTTGGCGGATGGGCATGACTCGAATCATTTCACTTGCGCCGCCACTCCTCGATTGCATTGGCGTAAAATCTAAACATTCGTGAACCCTTGGCTGAGAGTGGGAGCGGGAGCGAGTCCCCGGGACATCGCACAGGCGGTTGGGCGGAGCCGACGAGATTTCCTGCGCGAGGCGACCGGCGCGGCTGCGGCCACGGCGCTGTTTGGAGCCTCTACGGGAAGACTCCGGGCCACCGGGCTGGCGCGCAAAGTTGTAGTCGTTACCTTCGGCGGAGGCGCACGCGACGAAGAGACCTTCATGCCGGACGGGCAGCGGAACATCCCGTATATGCTCCACGAATTAATCCCGCAGGCAACGTTTTTTACCCAGGTGGTGAACCACGGAATTTTGGGGCATTACGTTGCCACCGCGAGTCTGGCGACGAGTGTCTACGAGACTTTCGATAATTTCGCCGCGGTGGCACCGCGGTTCCCAACCGTCTTCGAATACTTCCGCAAGGGGCTGCACCGGCCGGCCTCCGATGCCTGGGTGATTGCGCCAAGCAATGGCTTCAACCGCCTCGGCGGCAGCGACCACACCGGATACGGTCCGCAGTACGCCGCGCGTGTGATTCTGCCCAAACGGCTGCTGGCGGCGGCTCTCAAACCGGCGCAAACGTCGCAGTACGAGAATCTGCTGCGCGATAGCTACGAGACGCCGCTCTACACACCCGAACTTACCGGCAAGCATCTCGAATTGCACGAAATGGCCGAGCTGCTGCGGCTCTCGGTGGCGGACTTCAGAGCGCACGCGACCACGCTCGCCAGCCCCGACGAACTTTCCGTGTATATCGCCAAGCGGCTGATGCACCAGGTCTCCCCCAGCATGATTTGGATCACGCTGCACGACATGGATGTGGCGCATTCGGGAGCTTTCTCGCTGTACCTCCAGGGCATTCAACGAACCGACCGGCTGGCCGCGCAAATCTGGCGGACCATTCAGAGCGAACCCGAATACGCAGGCAAGACCAACATGTTTATCCTGCCGGATTTCGGCCGCGATTCCGACGGTGATCCGGGCGGCAATGGTTTCCAGCACCATCGCACCGGCGATGCACTCTCGCGGACGACGTGGATGCTGGCGCTCGGCCCGCACGTGCGCCAGAACACCATAGTCAACAGGCCGGTGCAATCGCTGGATCTGGTACCCACCCTCGGCGCGATTCTCGGGTTTCCCGTGCCCTATGCGCAAGGCAAGCCTTTAGCGGAGGTTTCCTGAGCCATGCTGCCGAATGAACTCACCGCCGAGCAGTTCGAAGCTTATCCTTCCGAAGCGCGCGGTCTTGCGGTTCGCGAATTGCCGCTGATGCGGCAGCTTCCGCTGAGTTACCTACCCCTGCTGCTGCGCGAAGTAATCGACTACGACTGGAAATTTCCGGCCGAGCGCAAGGAGATCGCCGATCAGTTTTCCTACCTGGGCGCGATGAACCGGCAGCAGCTCACCGCCACCATGCAGGCGTTTGCGCAGATTAAGATGTCGGCTGCATTGGAAAAAATCGACTGGGTCAACGACCCGATTCGTTTCTCCGAAGAATACAGCAAGCATTTGTGGGAGACGCATCAAATGGACGCTTTCCGCCAGGCGTCCATCGGTTTCATTCACAACTTGCACGCGGCGCG
Organism: Bryobacteraceae bacterium; assembly: GCA_050746645.1. Classification (GTDB taxonomy): domain Bacteria; phylum Acidobacteriota; class Terriglobia; order Bryobacterales; family Bryobacteraceae; genus Bog-105. The sequence goes on from JBOGMI010000423.1 coordinate 4,807, forward strand.
GCCGGCCAAACCGCTTCCGCTGGCGCGCCTCGGCATGGTCATCATTGGCGAAGATGTGCAGACGACGAAGTATCCGCTGTTCCGCCAACTGCGGCGGCAGGGTACGCATTTCACTAACGTGCTTCCGGCGAATGGGCGGAAAGCATTATTTGCGGCACTGGAGAAGCGGGCGAGCACGCATCCGATTCCCTATGCGCACTGGCACATCGATGGTGGCGACCTGCGCCCGTCGCATGCGGCCATCACGGGCGTGAGCTACCAGGCGCTGCTGCCGGTGCGGGACAAGGTTCTTTCAAAGATGGTCAGCATCATGTCGGGAGGCTCCGGGCCGGAACTGCTGCGCACCAAGCTCGCTCTGATGCGTCCGAGCGAATTCGGCCTGCCCGACAAGGGGGATGCCCGGATTTTGAGCCGCTTTCAACTTACTTTGCTGACCGAAGGCTCGGGCACCCAGATTTTCAGTACGACTTTCGTGATGTGGGCCGCCCGCGAAGCGCTGCGCCGCGCGCAGCCGCTTACCGTGCTTGCGCATTACACCCCGCGCCAGCGTGACGCGATCATCCGTGCGCCCACCGGCAAACCTCCTGTGACCGATCCGCAGGCTTCGCTCATCGACGCCGATATGGGCGCTTATTACACCTGGATCGACCAGCAGCGATTAAGCGGAGCGGCTCAGTCCGGGTTCCTGGCGTGGTTTGAAGCACACAAGCAGGCAGTCGCCATAGGTCCGAAGTGCAAGCCCGGAACGACGCAAAGCAGCACTATCACGCTGGCCGAGGTTCTGACGCAGTTGGTCTGAAGAAAGCTAACAGCTAGCAGCTTACCGCCTGATCCACACTTGGCATAAGTGGTTGTGTTGCGCTCGGCGGCGTGGTGCAATCGAAGCATGCAGGTGCCGGTGCTCGGTTCGGGCGAGATGCTTCGGCTGCTGGAAGCAATGCTTCCGCTCCCCAAGCTGGAACGCATGCCTGCGGAGCATAAAGCAGCGCCAACGCCTGCTCGAGAAGACGAAGCGATCCTGCGATATGCGGTCATTTCAGAGACCGTGCAGTCGGTGACGGTGCAATCGGTCGAAAATCCGCCGGTTGCAACTCTGGCCCCGGTTTTGGAGTTGGTTTCGCAGCCGGCCGATAGCGTCGCGCAAACGGCTGCGGCGGCGCCGCATCTGGAACAGGCGGTCTTGCAGATGCCGGTTGCCCACGCGCTTTCCCATATCGGTTATGCGAGCTACCACCCAGGCACCGTGCCGACGCAGGGGGCGATCGACGTTCCCGCTTACATCCCGCCGATTCTTCAAACTGAAAATAGCTCCTGCAAAATCGAGCCTGCTCGCCGCGTGCGCGTTGCGGGATGGGGACAGGTTGCACGCGGCATACGGAAACTCTGGCTGCGCGCGCCGCTGCTCGTTCTGCTGCTTTCGTGGCTTGTAGCCGGCCTGATCGCCGCTGCTGTCGTGCCTCTCAATGCCGTTTTCGAGCTGTGGGGGCTCGGCTTTCTGGCGCTTGTCGGATTAGGGTTCTACACCCGTGTGCGCAATATCCGTTTCTGAATCCAACAGACACATTCGCAGCGAGTTGCGAATCACACAATCGACCAGTGAACATCCTGACGCTGAACGCGGGAAGCAATTCGCTGAAATTCGAAATCGTCGCGGTGGAGCCCGAAAGCGGCGGCTTTGGACGCAGCCTGTTCGCCGGAAGCTACGACGATATCGGCAAGCCGCAGGCGGTCTTCCGTGACTATGGCAACGCGGCGGAGGCGCTCTTCGGGCGGATCGATCGGGACATAGATCGCATTGCCCATCGCGTAGTACACGGCGGCGATCGTTTCCGCGCTCCCGTGCGCATTACTCCCGAGGTCGTGCGGCAGATCGAAGCATTGGAAGACCTGGCGCCGCTGCACAACGCTTCGGCGCTCCGCGTGATTCGCGCCGCGCAAGAAAAAGCCCCACAGTTGCCCTCCATCGCGGTTTTCGATACGGTGTTTCATCAAACCATTCCCGAGCCAGCGGCGCTCTATCCGCTGCCGCTGGATTTGGCGAAGCGGCACAAAATCCGGCGCTACGGTTTCCATGGGATTTCGCATCGCTACCTGATGCTTCGCTACGCGCAAATCGCCAAGCGCGCGCCGGAGGAGCTGAATTTGATCACGCTGCATCTCGAAGGCGGCTCGTCGGCTGCCGCCATCCGCCGCGGAGAGTCGGTCGATACCTCGATGGGCTTCACGCCGCTCGAAGGCTTGATGATGTCCACCCGTTGCGGC
>JBOGMI010000424.1:0-13102 GCA_050746645.1 Bryobacteraceae bacterium
ATTGCGACGATTATACTTTCACCACCGCCGAAGCGTCCGGAACACCTTGCTTTTGCAGAAAATGCGCGATGTTGCGGGCGGCCTGGCGAATGCGATGGTGGTTTTCGATGAGGCTGAAGCGCACGAAACCTTCGCCCATGGGGCCAAAGCCGATGCCGGGAGAAACCGCGACCAGCGCCTCGCGCATGAGCAGTTTGGCAAATTCGAGCGAGCCCATTTCGCGGAAGGGCTGCGGAATCGGCGCCCAGACAAACATGGTTCCCTGCGGCGGCGCAACCTGCCAGCCGCCGCGCTGGAGACCGTCGATGAGCACATCGCGACGGGAACGGTAGACCTCGCGGATCGCGGCGGGTTCCTCTTCGCACTCACGCAAAGCGATGATGGAAGCGATCTGGATGGGCTGAAAGATTCCGTAATCGAGGTAGCTTTTGATGCGAGCGAGAGCTGCGATCAGTTTTCTGTTGCCCAGGCAAAAACCGACGCGCCATCCCGCCATGTTGTAGCTCTTGGTCATGGAATAGATTTCGACCGCGTAATCGCTGGCGCCTTCGACCTGCAGGATACTCGGGGGGCAATAGCCATCGAAGCCGAGTTCGGCGTAGGCGAAGTCGTGAACGATATACGAGCCGTACTCGCGCGCAACGGCAATGATTTCACGCATGAAATCGCGATCGACGCAGATCGTGGTGGGATTGTGCGGGAAAGAAATCAGAATGACTTTGGGAGGACGCGGAGCGGTGCGGCAGAAATCTTTCAAGCCCTGGAGGAACGTGGCGGCATCGGGCATGGGCAGCATGTGCGCGTCGCCCTCGGCCATGATGACGCCGTATTGATGAATGGGATAGGCCGGATTCGGCGAAACGACGACATCGCCGGGGCCGATCACGGCGAAGAGCAGATGGGCGAGAGCATCTTTGGCGCCGATGGTCACGATGGCTTCGGCATCGGGATCGAGCGCGACGCCGTACTTCTTTTTGTATTTGGCGACGATGGCTTGTCTGAGATGCGGAATGCCGCGCGAGAGCGAATAGCGGTGGTTGCGCGGATTGCGAGCCGCTTCGACGAGCTTATCGACGATGGGAGCGGCGGTAGGGCCGTCGGGATTGCCCATACCCATGTCGATGATGTCCAGATTGGCCGCGCGCGCCTTTGCCTTCAGATCGTTGATGACGGCGAAGACGTAGGGAGGCAGTTTTTTGATGCGATAGAAATCGTCGCTCGGCAGCGGCATATCAACAGTATAGGGGTGGAATAGGCCTTTGGGCCTGTCGCTCTGCTGCATCACATAGTCAGGACGATTTTTCCGATGTGGTGGCCGCTTTCGAGGCGCTCGTGAGCGAGTTTTGCATCGCGGAGGGGGAAGACGCGATCGATCACGGGGCGAATGGGATTTTTCGCGGGCAGGAGCGGCCAGACGTCTTTCAGAAGGCGCCGCGCGATTTCACCCTTCTGAGCCGGCGTGCGGCTGCGCATGGTGGAACCGAGCACACGCGCGCGTTTGTTCATAAGAGCGCCAAGATTAAGCTGGCCCGTGCGGCCGCCCTGCGTGGCAACGATCGCAAGCCGACCCTCTGTCGCCAGCGCTTCCAGATTGCGTTCCAGATATGCGCCGCCAACCAGGTCGAGCACGACATCGACGCCACGGCCGGAAGTAAGCTGCTTCACTTCGGCGACGAAATCGGACTCCTTATAGTTGATGGCGTGCTCGGCGCCGAGATCCAGGCAGGCTTGGCATTTTTCCTGCGTTCCGGCGGTGGCATATGGCATGGCTTGCCAGGCGCGGCTGAGCATGATGGCCATGCTGCCGATGCCGCTGGTGCCGCCGTGGATCAGAACCTTTTCGCCGGAACGCAAGGCGGCGCGCGTGATGAGGTTGTCGTAAACCGTGAAGAGATTTTCGGGCAAGGTGGCAGCCTCGGCGGCGGTCCATCCGTTGGGAATGGGCAGCACCTGCGATGCGGGAGCAACACAATATTCGGCATAGCCGCCGCCGGAGACGATGGCGCAGACGCGGTCGCCGGTGGATTCGATGACGCCGGCTACATCAAGCCCTGGGATATCGGAAGCGCCCGGCGGAGGCGGATATTTGCCTTGGCGCTGTAGTAAATCGGCATGCGCCACGCCTGCCGCTTCGACGCGAATGAGGACCTCGCCGGGAGCCGGTTCAGGTTTCGGGCGCTCGACGGGCTGGAGTACTTCCGGTCCGCCAAAGGAAGAAATTTCGATTGCGATCATGGTCGGAGTCTGGGAACCGCTACAATTTTGATTACGTCGAAAAACAATCTTCCATGATTTTGAACCAGCGTTCGAGCACTGTCTTGTTAAGCCTGGCAGCGTTCCTGCTCATTCCTGTGACTGCCTTGGCCCAGCAGAAGAAACCGCAGCAGAGTTCCAAGCCGCAGAAGCCGCCCAAACGGCAGCATTACACGCCGCTGCAGAAGCCGCCACCGCCGCAGCCTTCGGTGCTTGCGGATGGCGGATGGTCGCTGGAGCCGATTTACTGGCTGAACCGGGACCAGCCGGACCTGCGCGGCGGCAAGTTGCTTGTGGGCGTCAATGGAGCACTCGATTATCTCGGGCATGCGAATCCTTCGATCGGCGGCGTGCTGAGCATGCCGGCGGGAAAGCACAACTCGCTTCGGTTCTCTTATTTCCGCGTCCAAGGCCATTCCGATACGACGCTGACGCAAAACGCGACGCTGTTTACCGAAGGCTACAACAGCGGCGATTTTCTCAACGCCAGCTACACGCTCCAGGTGGCGAAGCTCTCCTGGGATTATCTTTCCTACACTTGGTTCTTTCCGAAAACAAAAATCTGGATGAAGACGCTGTGGCAGATGCAGTTTGCAACTATCGGGACGAACATCGCGGCGCCGCTGAAGCCGGTGACCACGAACGTGAGCGGCAACGTCGACTACAACACCGCAACGGGCTCAGCGAAGATTTTCCTGCCCACCTTCGGCCTCGAATTCGAGCAGCCGGTGACGCGACATTTCCGCTGGTGGGTGAAGGGATCGGGTTTCGGCATTCCGCACCATGGCGATATCTGGGATGGCGAAGCCGCCATCGGGTTGCGCATGGGCCAGTTTGAACTGATCGGCGGCGCGAAAGCATTCCACTTCAAAACCTCTCCGCAAGGCGCTCAGTATTTTGTGGACACGTTGGCTGGGCCGTTTGTGGGCCTGCGCTGGTACTGGACCAAGCGGCCTCCGGCAAAGCACTAAATGGGGCGTCATCCGCTCCCTTGCTCTCGCGGCTCGGAACCGGCGCTGAACTGAGCCGCGCGTGTGAGCAAGCGGTTGTTCCGCAAGCAGTAATGACGCCGTGTTAGCGCTCAGATCTTGAGCAGAGTGCGCAGGCGCTTGGTCTGAATGCGGCTGACCGGTATTTCGGTCTGGCGCTTGTCGTCCATTTTCAACTGGAAGCTGGACTTGAACCAAGGGATCACTTCGCGAATGCGGTTGATGTTCACCAGATAGGAACGATGAACACGCCAGAAGAGATTGGGGTCCAGGTTGGACTGAAGTTCTTCGATAGTCCTGTAATTCGACTCGCCCTCCACGTGGGGAGTGACCACGGTGATGAGGCCGTCGTCAATGGTGGCGTAGATCATCTCGTGGGCATCGACAATAAAATTGCGATTGTTGGCGCGCACCAGCAATTTCGTTCTCTGCGGTGAGTGCTTGGAGGGAAGCGGCGGCTTTTCCTGCTGCTTCTCCTCTATGGCGCGCCTGGCCCGCGCGACGGACTCGCCCAGGCGCACTCTTTCCACCGGCTTTAGAAGATAATCCAGCGCTTCGAGACGAAACGCTTCGATGGCATATTGTTCAAACGCAGTGGTGAGCACGAAATAGGGAAGACTCGCCGCATTTTCGCGCAGTTGGCGAATCACGCCCAGACCGTCCAGGCCCGGCATCTGGACATCGAGAAAGACCAGTTCGGGTTCCAGTTCGTTGATGCGGCGCACGGCTTCGAGACCGTTCGAAACAGAATCGAGAACTTGGATTTCGGGAAAGTCCTTCAGCAGGTAAGCCAATTCTTCGCGAGCAAGCTGCTCGTCATCGACAACGAGTGCGGAGATGGCGCCCGCAGCACTCTGCGTCACGAATGCTAGTATAGCAGCGTGTCAAATACGAATGAGGCGCGTATCGCGCCCGCCAGCGGCAGGCTGGGCATACTGATTCCGGGAATGGGAGCGGTGGCGACGACGTTTATCGCCGGAGTCGAAGCAGTGAAGCGCGGGTTGGGACAGCCGGTCGGCTCGTTAACGCAATTGGGAACCATTCGCCTCGGCAAGCGAACCGACGGCCGCACACCGCGCATTAAGGATTTTGTTCCGCTAACGCCGCTTGAGTGCCTTTCCTTCGGCACATGGGATATCTACGAGGACAACGCATACGAAGCGGCCTTGAACGCTAAGGTTCTGGAAGGAGAACTGCTTCGCGAGCTGAAAGAACCGCTCTCGGCGATTCGGCCCATGAAGGCGGTATTCGATCGTAATTACGTGCGGCGCATCAACGGGCCGAACGTGAAGGCCGGCGCAAACAAGATGGACATGGCGGAAGCCGTGATGCAGGACATCCGCGACTTCCAAAGGAACAACGGATGCAGCCGGCTGGCGATGATCTGGTGCGGCTCGACCGAAGTGTTCCATAAATCGGCCGCCGTGCACCGGACGCTGGCTTCATTCGAGGAAGGTTTGCGCAAGAACGACGCGGACATCGCGCCGAGCCAGATTTACGCCTATGCGGCGCTCAAGTTGCGAGTGCCGTTCGCCAATGGGGCGCCGAATCTGACGACGGATGTGCCTGCCCTGCTGGATCTGGCACGCGAACAAGAGGTTCCTATTTGCGGCAAGGATTTCAAGACCGGCCAGACTTACATGAAAACCTTACTCGCGCCGGGGTTGAAGGCGCGCATGCTGGGCGCCCATGGCTGGTTTTCGACCAACATTCTGGGCAATCGCGACGGCGAAGTGCTGGACGATCCCGGTTCTTTCCGCACCAAAGAAGAGACCAAACTTTCGGTGCTCAACCAGATCCTGCAGCCGGACCTATACCCGGACCTCTACAAAGACCTCTACCACGCGGTGCGGATCAATTACTATCCTCCCCGTGGCGACGCCAAAGAAGGATGGGACAACATCGACATTTTCGGATGGCTGGGCTATCCGATGCAGATTAAAATCAATTTTCTTTGCCGCGATTCGATTCTGGCGGCGCCGCTGGTGCTGGATTTGGTTTTGTTCCTGGATCTGGCGCAACGAACCGGAATGAAGGGCATTCAGGAGTGGCTTTCGTTCTATTTCAAGGGCCCGATGACGGCGGAAGGACTGTATCCGGAGCACGATATCTTCATTCAATTGATGAAGTTAAAGAACACGCTGCGGTGGATGAGAGGCGAAGACCTGATCACACATCTGGGGCTAGAGTACTACGATTAAGACGAATGAGGGGTTCGTGCGTCCAATCAATCGGGTGGATACATGGCCGCGCAGCTCTTTTTGCGCCGAGGGACAAGAATCGAGAATAGCCACAAACCGGAGGAAGTGGATCTCCAGCGAGTTCTGATTATCGGAGGAACTCAATTTATCGGACGGCTACTGGTCGAGTGCCTGACCAAGGCCGGTCACGAAGTTTATATTCTGCATCGCACGAGCGAGCATCCGTTCGGGCGGCGGGTACACAATTTAGTCGCCGACCGTAACGATGCGGAGAGCGTTCGCGGCGCGGCAGGCAAGACACGCTTCGATGCGGTGTTCGATCTGGCTTACGATTGGGAACGCGGCACGACCTGCGCACAGATCGAAGCGACCGCGCGCATCTTCGAAGGCAAAGTGGCGCGCTACGTGTTTATGTCAAGCGTAGCCGCGTATGGCGACGGGCTGAACCACCACGAGGGCGATGCCCTGGCCCCGGACGATCATCCGAGCCCCTACGCGCGCAATAAGGCCATGAGCGAGCGGGCGCTTTTCCGCATGCACCAGCGTTCCGGATTCCCGGTGGTGACCTTGCGTCCTCCATTTGTGTATGGTCCGGGAAATCCGTTTTATCGCGAAGCATTCTTTTGGGATCGCTTTCGCGCGGACCGGCCGGTGATTCTTCCGAGCGAAGGACACCGGCTCATGCAGTTCACGTACGTACACGATCTGGTAGAGGCGGCGCGCAAAACGATTGAACAGAGAAATGTCATCGGGCACGCCTTTAATTTGGCCAACCCGCGCCCCATCACGCAGCAGGAACTCATCATGGACCTGGCGCACGCGGCGGGCTACGAGCATCCGCGGGTGGTTTCTGTCAACCGGGAATTCATTCGCCGCGCGGGCGGCCGTCCGATTGGGGATCACCACCTATATTTCGGCGATTATTTCGACGTTCCCGCAATCACGGAGATCATCACCAAGGCCCAGCGAATGCTGGGGTTCAAACCGATCGATTTTCTAACCGGCCTCAAGACCACCTACCGGGAGTACTTGAAGAAGCGCGTCTTTCCCAAGCCGAATTTTTCCTTTGAAGACGATATTTTCAATCAGATCGCCGAAGGACGGATGCAGGAGCCGCAATCGGCCTGAGCCTCCTTCCTACTGGAAAAACGTCACCGCTTGGCGCCGGGCGGAGTCCTACAGGTGATGCTACGTAAATATCTGCTCTCCGCTTTTCTCGCTGCCGGGACGGTGCTGTTCCTGAGCGCGCCAGCCAGCTTCGCGCAAAGCGCCGGTCAAGACATGAAGCAAGCCGGGAAAGACACGAAAAACGCAGGCAAGAAAACCGGCGAAGCCACGAAAAAGGGCAGCAAAAAGGCCTACCACAAAGGGAAAAAGTGGACTAAGAAGGGCTACCACGGGGCCAAGAAGGGCGTGCACAAGGGCGCTTCCGAAACGAAAAAGGGCGCGAATAAGGTCAAGAACGGGACTGAGGACAACAACCGCTAGCGCGTAAAAGCGGGGCTAAAAACCCGCGCAGGCTGAAGTCCGCCCTCCAACGAGTTATACTCGCGACAGCTTGTCTCAATACGATCTGGTTGTGATCGGTTCCGGGCCTGCCGGGCAGCGAGCCGCAATTCAAGCTGCGAAAGTCGGTAAGAGCGTCGCTCTCATCGAGCAGAGAGAAGTCATCGGGGGCGGGTGTATCAACACGGGAACCATCCCCAGCAAGACCATGCGCGAAGCGGTCCTGCACCTCTCCGGGTATAACTACCGCAACATTTATGGCGTCAGCTATCGGGTGAAGGAAAGGATCACCATGGCGGACCTGGCGTTCCGGGTGCAGCACGTGATCAAAACCGAGATCGACGTGACGCAGGCGCAATTGTCGCGCAACGGAATCGAGGTTCTCACTGGGGCGGCAAGCTTCAAAGACCCCAAAACCATTGACGTGGCGGGTTCGGACGGGCATCGGGAGATCACCGCCCAGGTGGTGGTGATCGCGACCGGCACGAAACCCGCCAGCTCTCCGAAAGTGCCGATCAACGCGCGCACCATCATCAACAGCGATCAGATTCTCCAAATGCCGTGCATTCCGCGATCCCTCATTGTGGTGGGCGGCGGCGTCATCGGAGTCGAATATACTTGCATGTTCGCGACGCTGGGCGTGCGCGTGACCTTGATCGAGAGGCGCCCGAGGCTGCTCGAATTCGCCGATTCGGAGATGGTGGAAGCCTTGTCCTATCACCTGCGCGATCACCGGGTGACTATGCGGCTGAACGAAGAAGTTCACAGTGTGGAGGAAACCGCCGGAGGCGCGGGAGTGGTGGCTAATCTGGAAAGCAAGAAGAAGGTGGCGGGCGACGCTTTGCTGTACGCGGTAGGCCGGCAAGGCAACGTGGACGAATTGAATCTGGCCGGGGCGGAGCTTCAGGCGGATGCGCGCGGGCGGATCAAAGTGGACGAAGATTACCGCACTTCTCAGCCGCATATTTATGCGGTCGGCGACGTGATCGGCTTTCCCAGCCTGGCGTCGGTTTCGATGGAACAGGGCCGGCTGGCGGTGGCGCACGCCTTTGGCCGTCCGGTGAATTCGTATCCGGGCTACTTTCCATTCGGCATCTACACCATTCCGGAAATTTCGTTCATCGGCAAGACAGAGGAACAACTGACCGAAGAAGACGTGCCGTACGAGGTGGGGGTCGCGTATTATCGTGAGATTGCGCGCGGTCAAATCCGCGGGGACACCACCGGGCGCCTCAAACTGATTTTCCATCGCGAAACGCTCGAACTTCTGGGAATCCATATCATCGGGGAGGGCGCGGCTGAGTTGCTGCACATTGGCCAGGCGGTTTTGATCTTAAAAGGCAAAGTCGATTACTTTGTCGATACGGTGTTCAATTATCCGACGCTTGCGGAGTGCTATAAAGCCGCTGCGTTCAACGGGCTGAATAAGCTCGCGATCTCTTAGGGGTGGCTAGCATGACGGAAAGCATAGGCATCGTCGTCAGCGAACGAATTGCGGCGGCTCGCGTTTCGGAGAACAAAGTTTGCGGATCTCCGCGAACCTATCCCGAGGACGAATCCATTACCGACGCTCTGCTGGGCGTGCCGGCGGAAGACATTATCGGAAGAATGGCCGAACTGGTTCGCGGGCTGGGCCTGACCGCGGCGCCCGATTACGTGGGCCTGGGCATGCCGGGTATTCTGCGCAACGGCGTGGCGGAAGATTCGCCGAACCTGGTGCAATTCAAGGGAGTGAACGTAAAGGCGCTGCTGACCGCCGCGCTCGAGCCGATTTTCGGGCGCGTTCCGGTGGCGGTCTTTAACGATGCCGACGTGATGGCGGCGGGAATCGCCGCGCGTCACGGGCATTTGAAGCGGCTGATTCGTGTGTGGACTCTCGGCAATGGCATCGGCTACGGGCGCTATCCGTCGAAGGAAGGTGTTTGGGAGGCCGGTCACTCGATCGTCATGCTGGACCCGAAGGAACGCTTTTGCGGCTGCGGCGGCATGGGGCACCTGGAAGGAGTTATGGGAAACCGGGCCATGCGCCTCCGCTTTATGGATCTGGAGCCTGAAGAGATCTTCGCGCAGGCCGCGGCCGGAGAGGCGCGCTGCGTGGAGTTTGTGAAACTCTGGCATCGGGCGCTGGCGGCGGGCACCGCTACCAGCATTCACCTCGACGGGCCGGGGAAATTCTATGTCACCGGACACAATGCGCGTTTTGTCAGCCTTCCGCTGTTGCGCGAATATCTGCTCGAAATGGTAAAGCTCAGCCCTTTGCAGCAATATCACGTGGAAGTGGTTCCCGGAGGCGAACTGGTGGCCCTCGCCGGAGCTGCCGTGAACGCGCGGCAAGCGACCGAACGCGAGAGCGCCGCGCGAGCTCACCCCTAGCCGATCAGTGAACCCCGCTGCCTTGACGGGCCGCTAAGAATTCGTCGCCTGCTTTCCATGTCGGCAAGCGTGGCACATCGGCAATATCCAGTCCGAGAGTAAATCCGAAATTGGCCATTTGCACGATGCCGGAGAAATCCCAATCGCTGTGATATTCATCCGACGGCTGGTGATAGTGCTCGGCGTTGTACTGCTGGAACACGGTCTTGCCGAAGTTGGCCGGTTTGCCGATGTAATCGGTGCCCTGCCCGACGGAAAACGCGGGAATCCCAACGCGCGCGAAGGAGAAATGATCGGAGCGGTAATAGTAGCCCTGGCCGGGTTCGGGATCGGGTTCGATGCTGAGGTCGAGGCGTTTGGCGTCGCGCTGGACCAGCGGCCAAAGTATGGTCCGTTCGGCGCCGATGAGCGAGACGTTGCGCGTGCGGCCGAACGGATAGAAGGCGTCGAAATTCAAGTCCGCCGCGGTCCGGCCGGCAGGAATTTCGGGATTATTGGCGTAGTATTCCGAGCCGAGTAAGCCCGATTCTTCCGCGGTCACAAAAATAAACAGCGCGGTACGCTTCGGTTTGACCGGCAACGCCTCCCACTGGCGCGCCATTTCGAGCAGCATGCCGCAGCCGGTGGCGTTATCGACCGCGCCGTTGTAAATATCGTCGCCGTTTACAGGAATGCCGATGCCGAGGTGATCCCAATGCGCTGTGAAGACAACGGCCTGCTTTTTTAATTGAGGATCGGCGCCTTCGACGCGGCCAATGACATTTCCGCTCTCGATCTGCCGCAGCTTAATCGGAATATGCCCGACGACGCGAACGCCGAGCGGTATGGGATGGAAGTTCCGCCGATTCGACATGGCGAGCAATTGATCGATCGTTTTCCCGCTGGAGGCAACCAGCTTGGCTCCTGTCTGCTCGGTGAGCCAAGCCGCCAATTTCAGACCATGTTGTCCTGGCGGTAGCTTGAGTTGAGCCTGTTCCCTGCCCCACGAACCGCTGACGACATTCCAGCCATAGCCGGCGGTGGGCGTGGTATGGATGATCAAGGCGGCTACCGCGCCACGGCGCGCAGCTTCTTCAAACTTGTACGTCCAACGGCCGTAATAAGTGAGCGCCGGGCCGGCGAAAAACGCCGGATCGTTTGAGGGCGGTTCATTCGTAAAGTACACCAGAACTTTGCCGTGCAGATCCATATCGGCGCCGCCGGCGCCTTTGTAGTCGTCCCAATGATATTGGGGCGCCGAAATTCCATGACCGACGAAAGCCGCTTCGGCGTCGAAAGGTCCGATTGCGTCCGCTGAACCATGCGCCCTGACGTATAACACGCGACTCGGGCAGTTGCCCTAATCGCCAGGCATCAGCGCCGATGGTAATGAGAAACGCCGTTCGGCCAAAGTCGCAACACCGAAGTGTAGTCGGCATCGCGACATTCCGTGCTTCCCGCTGCGGGCACGCATTCCTCTACAGACGTCATTGTCGTCCGTGCGCTCATGCCCTCGAGGGCGAACGCATTCCGCTGAGCCAACAACCTACTGGCCCGCCGCGGTCTCGAAATGCATGCCGCGCAGGATGCCCTGGATTCCGTTTTGTCCCGGTTTTGCCGCGTATTGGATTTTCACTTTCCTGCCGTCTTCCGCCCCACAGGAGAACTCCGGCTTTCCGCCTCCAATCAGCACGTGCGATGGATCGGGTACCGAGACCCGAACGGTACCTGAGCGATCGCCGATCTCGAATCCCGTGAGCTTGCCCGCGGTGCAATCAACCTTGCGTATCCGGCCCGTTACGGTTCGAATCTGGTCACCGACTTCGATAAACGGATTCCAGTCCGTCGACCCATGCGGCTTACGGCTCGTGACCATGTGCAGATTGCCTTGACTGTCGGGCGCGAATTGGACCGTGAGGTCGGTTTGCGTATCGACCTCCAATAAGGTCGCGGCCTCCCGTTGATCCGGCGTCGCCGCGAATGCGATCGCCTTCTCTGCCGCTGCTTTAGCCGCAGACCTCCGATCGGTTCCGAGAAGCGCGGACGCAATCGTCATCCAGTACCCGAAGGCTCGCGCGCGGGAGACGGATCGCATAGCGCGTAGCTGCTTGAGTGCTGCGGCATAATGCTGGCGGCTGCTTTCGAGCAGGGCGAGGCTGAAGCGTGCATCGTCGTAGCCGGGTTTCAGTTCGATCGCGCGCCGTAGGGCGGCTGCAACTCGATCGTCGGGCGCGTGCGCGTTTTCGAGGAGGTTTGCGTATTGGTAGCAGAGCACCGGATTGGTCGCACCGAGATCGAAGGCGCGCTTCCATTCGAGAATCGCCTTGACATCATTGTGCTTCCGTAGCGCGATGGACCCTAAAGCCGCGGCAACGGCGGGGTCGGAAGTGCGCTCGGTCTGTAAGCTGCGGTAAACGGCTTGAGCGCGGTCGAGATCGCCCGATGCCAGTACCAGCGCCGCCAAGACCGAATCGGAATCCGCCTTTTTTACGCTTGAGACGCGCAGCCGAACGTGCTGAGCGGGTACGCCGGCGAGACGCATGGCCCGTTTGGGCGCATGGATCCAGGTCCGGAGGTCGGACTCGATGGTTTCGATCGAACGCCCGTAAAGGGACGCGAGCGTCGCTCCGTCAACCGCGCCCGAGTCGAAAGCAGCCCAGAGCGCTCCTGCTTTGGGACGGTATCGCGGCGAGAAAAGGAGCATGTTGGTGAGTTCCCAACTCTCGGCATAGAAGAGGGCGGTACCGTCGCGGCGGGATCGAGGAAGATCGTCCTCGGTCATCGTAAGCAGCTTTTCGAGCGGGATGAGCCTGTGATTCCGGAGTAATTGAGAGTGGGACGGGAGGTCGCCGCCAATGAGCGATTCACGCGGCGTGATCTTCAGGCCTGAGAAAACCTCTGCAATCCCTTCATCAAACCAGAGAGGGAAACGGATGCCGGCCGAGTGCAGGACGAGATGGGTATATTCATGTGCAAGCGTACGCGGACGATTGCGTTCTGCGGGCGAAAGGACGATATAGTTGGCCGCGCCCGAGCCGACGTAAAACGCTTCGGCGGATGCGCGAGGGCGGAAAGAAGCGTACGCAGACCTCGTAGCGAATTGGAGCACTCGAACCGGGCGTTCGCTTTTGAGAGCGGCATGGGCTCCAAGCGTGCCGGATGTAAGAAAGAACGCTCGTAGCCGCTCGAGTATCACGGCGATCGATCGGCCATCCTGCTCGCCGAGCTGAGAGTAAACACGGAAATGCTGGCTGCGGACCAGGGTCCATCCGCTATTCGAGCCTTGGCAGCCGAGCGGCACAAAAACAGCCAGCACCAGAACGGCCAGGTACTTCACGATCAAACGATAGCATCGCTAAATGCAGAGCGGAAGCGAGCAACAATCGGCGTGTGGTCCGACGGTTTCTCCATCGCTCGCGGTGACTTATCGATCTCGCAGCTCTCCAATCGCTCGGCCAATTTCGGCGAGAGCAAAAGGTGATCGATCCGAATGCCGCGGTTGGACTCAAACGCCTTTCGGAAGTAATCCCAAAACGTGAATTGGCCAGCCTCGCCCGGATGCAGAGAACGAAACGCGTCCGAATAGCCCATCGCGAGAAAGGCACGATAGCGGGTCCGCGGCTCAGGCTGAAACAGCGCGTCACGCATCCAGGAGGAAGGCTTGTGGCAGTCGATGTCCTCTGGAATCACATTGAAGTCGCCTCCCACCAATGTCGGCATCTCGCTTTGTAACCAAATCTGCAATTGCCGGAGCAGCCGATCCATCCACGCCAGCTTGTAAAAAAATTTATCGCTGCCAGG
>JBOGMI010000425.1:0-2508 GCA_050746645.1 Bryobacteraceae bacterium
GCCCGACGGGCCGGTCGCGAGCGATAACGCGATGCGCTTAGAAGACACCTGGTTTGTCGAGCCGATTCCGCTTCCCGAGAAACAGCGCGGTCCGGGATTGTTCGTAGTCAAAGAACAGACGGTCGAATACGAGACCTTCCGGCGCTATCTGTTCGATTGGCGGACAAAGCTCGTGACGCCGCTTCCGATGCTGCTCAATAGCGTGGGCGACTTGGTCAAGGTATATGGAAAGGTTCCGTCCGAGCGGCAAGTGGATCGGGACCTGGCGCTCTTGAAAAAGTTTACGCCCAAGCTGGCGCTGCCGTTCGATGGCGTTTATATCGCGCCGCCGAAGCGGAATTATTTCAAGTTTGGCGCGGCGTTCTTGTGGGCTGGAATGCCGCAACAAGCGCTGCCCTATCTGGAGCGCGTGCTGAAACAAACGCCGGATAATCCGCGTGTGCTGGTGCTGGCCGGAGAGATCGAGTTCGACGCCGGGCACCTGGACGAGGCCGGAACTTATTACCAGCGTGCGCTGGGTTTCGATGCGAAGTCGGTGCAAGCGCTGATCGGGCTCGGCGATGTGGCAGCGAAAAAAGAGCAATCGCCGAAGGCTGCCAGGTTTTACGGCAAGGCGCTGCGGCTGGACCCGAAATCAGCCGCGGCGGCGAACGGCCTGGGATTGGCATTAGCGAAGCAAGGCCAACTCGACCCGGCCAGGAAATATTTCGAACAGGCCATTGCGGCCCAGCGCGATTTCGCCGAAGCCATCAACAATCTGGGCGTGCTTTACATCCGGCAGGGAAAAACCAACGATGCGATCGCCGCGTTTCAGTACGGCATTCGCGTTGCACCGGACAAGGATATACTTTATCTGAATCTGGGCCGGACGTATGTGCAGATGGGGCAGGTCGCGCGAGCCCGGCAGGTGATGCGGCAGTTGCTCAATCGCAAGCCGGACAGCCAGACGGCGCGAAGGGCGTTGCAGGAATTGAGCGGACGATAAAGCTAGCCCCCGTCAGCCCGGTAGCCATCGGAATTGGTTGCGCATTTCCTCGGCAGTCCACGATAGCCAACAGAGGAAAAGACTTTCGATCGCTTCACCAATAGACATTCGGGAAGGAACGAGAAGAACGCCTGGCGAATCTCTGATTGCAATAAATCCGACAAAGTGTTTCGGTATTCGCAAGTCACGGGTGATTAACACGCGGCCGGACTCGGCTGCCAACTGCAGCACATTCGGATCCAGCGTTCCGTCAGGAAGAACACCTGCGGCTTGACGATAATCGAGCGATGCATCGAGCCGCCGGAGACCAAGACCGATATCCGGATCGGGGTTCGCGTCTGCCTGAAAGCGGATCTTTACGCGGGCCTGTGAAGCAACTCGCGGGCGCGGATGAAGCGCTGGAGCATGTCCGGGGGGAGCGGATACTTCTCCTTAATCTCTTCCCACAGCCGCTCCTGACCTTCCAGATAGGTCGCGATGGCTTCCGGGTGCTCCAGGACAAAGGTGATCGCTCCGTAGATTTTAGCCAGACTTCCGATCGAGGAATAGCTTTGAAGGATCGCTTCGGGTGATTTGCCCGACTGGAACTCATGAACGATGACGTCCAGGCCAATCCTGGTTCCGATTACATAGTATCCGCCGTTGCGGATTTCAACGTAGGGGCTGCCGGGGGATTGTTGCATGGCCGCGTCTGTTCCCAGTGTACGCGTTCGTGTCACCTCGGATGAGGATATACTTTATCTGAATCGGGGTTAGAAGTAATGCGCACATGGGGCGGATTGAGGTTAGCGATCTTGGGAATCCTGGTGATTTGCCCCTCGCTGGCGCTTGGGGTTCCGCCGAAGAGCCATCAGCCATCAGCGGTCAGACATCAGAAAGCTGAAAGCCAAAAGCTGAAAGCTGAAACCTTGAGCGCGCGCTGCGTAGCCGTCGGCGAGACGCCGGACGAACGCGTTTCCCCGCGGCCGGAGATTGCGCCGGGTGCGCCGCCGCTGCTGAGTTTTCGCTATTACGAAGGCGCGGCTCACCATCGGTTTAGCCACGCGGATTTGATGCTGGACGATGCGGGGCATTAGCGTCTTCTTCATTTTCGTGCTCTCTGTCGCGGCACTGGCAGCACAAACTACGGAGCGGGATCGCGGCATTTCCGCCTTTCAGGCGGGCCGGTATGCGGAGGCGCTGCCGGATCTGCAGGCTGCGGCTGCGAAGAACCCGCATGACGAACGCGCAATTGTGTTTCTCGCACTGGATCAAGCGGCCCAGGGGAACTGCAAGGCGGCTCTGCCGGAGCTCTCGCGAACCAGGACGGATGCCAATCTCGATCTGCTCGCCGGTCTGGCTGCCGCGAAATGTTATAGCGCCGCGGGCGACGAGGCAAATACCTTCGCGCGGCTTACAGCGTTGAAGAAGCGTTTTCCGAAAAACGCCGACGTTCTGTATCTTGATGCCAAGCTGCACATGAAGGCCTTCAACGACGCGACCTTCGCTATGTTTCAGCGCACGCCGAATTCGTACCGGGTGCA
>JBOGMI010000426.1:0-1836 GCA_050746645.1 Bryobacteraceae bacterium
GCGACGTGCCGGTTTACGATTCGCTGGTGCGCATGGCCCAGCCGTTTTCGATGCGCTACCCGCTGATCGACGGGCAAGGCAACTTCGGCTCGGTGGATGGCGATCCGCCGGCGGCCATGCGGTACACCGAAGCGCGGCTGGCGCGGCTGGCGGGAACGCTGCTCGAAGACATCGACAAAGAAACGGTCGATTTCCGTCCCAACTACGACGAGAGCGAGCACGAGCCGGAAGTGCTTCCGACGCGGGTGCCGAACCTGCTGATTAACGGTTCGTCCGGGATCGCGGTAGGCATGGCGACCAATATTCCGCCGCACAACCTGCGCGAAGTCGTAAACGCGGCGATCGCGCTGGTGGACGATCCGCATCTTCCGCTGGCGAAGATCCTCGAAATGGTTCCCGGGCCGGATTTTCCGACCGGCGGGTTCATTCTGGGCAGAAACGGCATTCACGACTACTTCACGCGCGGGCGCGGCAGCGTGAAGCTGCGCGCCAAGGCGGCAACGGAAAAGACCGGCAAGGATCGCGAGGCGATCATCGTTACCGAGATTCCGTTTCAGGTCAACAAATCGCGGCTGATCGAGCACATCGCGGCGCTCGTGAACGATAAAAAAATCGAAGGCATTTCGGATGCGCGCGACGAAAGCGACCGCGACGGCATGCGCATCGTGCTCGAACTGAAACGCGGCGAGCAGCCCGAAGTCATCCTCAACAACCTGTACAAGCAGACGCAGATGCAGGTGAATTTCGGCGTGATCATGCTGGCGATCGTCAACGGGCAGCCGCGCGAGCTGGGGCTGATCGACTTCATCAAGCGGTTCCTCGATCACCGCACCGACGTGGTCCGTCGGCGCACCGACTATCTACTGCGCAAAGCCCGTGACCGCGAGCACCTGCTGCTCGGTTTTCAGAAAGCGCTGGACAATTTGGATGCACTGATCGCGCTGATTCGCGCGGCGGGGACTCCGAAAGAAGCGCGCGAAGGACTGGTGACGCGATTCGAATTCACCGTGCGCCAGGCGCAGGCCATCATCGAGCTGCAATTGCAGCGCCTGACCGGCATGGAGCAGCAGAAGATTATCGACGAACTGGCGGAGATCCAGCGGCTCATTGGCGAATACGTCGAGATCCTGGGATCGGAAAAAGTGCTCAAGGCCCTGATCGTCAAGGAACTGAAAGAGGTTCAGAAAGATTTCGGCGACGAACGCCGGACGCAGATTATCGAGGATACCGGCGAGATCAAGCTGGAAGACCTGGTGCAGATGGAGGATGTCGCGGTGACGGTTTCGCGCGGCGGCTATCTCAAGCGCACCTCCATCGATACCTATCGCCGCCAAACCCGCGGCGGCAAGGGCCGCATCGGGATGGGCACGCGGTCGGAAGACGTGGTGGAGCATTTGGTTTGCGCCTGCACCCACTCGTATCTACTGATCTTCACGAATAAAGGCCGCGTTTACTGGCTCAAGATTTACGAGATCCCGGATGCCGGGACCACGGGCAAGGGTAAGCATGTCTCCGGGCTGATCAGCCTGCAGCCGGACGAGACGGTGAAAGCGTTTTTGCCGGTTAAGGAGTTTGTCGCGGATAAGTTCATCGTGATGGTGACGCGGCATGGCGTCATCAAGAAATGCGAGCTGACGGCATTCGACAATCCGCTCTCGCGCGGCATCATCGCGGTCGCCTTGGACGATGACGACGAGCTGCTGGGCGCGGCGATTACCGGCGGCGATCAGTACATTTTTTTGGCTTCGCATAACGGCATGGCCATCCGCTTCCACGAAACGGACGTTCGGGCGATGGGGCGGCAGGCGCGCGGCGTTCGCGCCATGGATCTGGAAA
>JBOGMI010000427.1:0-1290 GCA_050746645.1 Bryobacteraceae bacterium
GGGTCAGAGCCCATGGTCGAAGAGGTCGGCCTGTTGTGTCCAGCGGTTCGCCTGCTACTTCACGGTATCCGTTATTGTCGTCGCGTCTGAGGTATTTCATTAGGAAAACCGGGACGGTACACTCATAGGAAAACCGGGGGAAACCGGGACGGTACACTCATTTCCCAAAACCTGCACAATAGCTTCCGTTACCCGGCGTAGCCGAATGCCGCCCGCTCCTGTTCTGCCTCTTTCCCTTGCTTGCGCGATCGTGCGGCCGGCTGCGGATGAAGGTCTCGCCCCAATCGCTGTTCGAACTCCCGCAGCGCCCGGGCATCGCCGCAAGGGCGCCCTCGCAGCGTGGCTTCCCGCAATCGCTGCAAAAATGCTTTCTCTCCCGCCAGATCCGTCCATCGTAGCGCCGGCGCCATGTATCGAGGTGAAGAAGTCCTCCCAAGCTGTCCTCCCGGGAGTGTGCGCAGGCGCTTGACCACGGGTAATCGGCTGCGCGGCGGCATAACCCGGCCCGTACCGGATTGCGCTCAATGTATGCCATCGCTCGCCACAGATGAGTCTCGCCCAGCACACACTTTGTGTGATGTGATGCGTCACGTCTTCGATAACGGCTCGCGCGATACGCGGCATAACTCAGTAGAGTGCCCGTTCTATGGCTCGTCTCTCCAGGTATTTGCGTGTACTGTCCCGGTTTTCGTAGGTTTTCGTAGGCATTCCACGTCTGTGGATCAGTCGGATCGGCTCCAGCATTTCCCGGATCGGGGCTGTTAAAGCCGCCCAACGCATTCGTGAAGTACCGGGCGTTGAAATAATCCATGCCGGTTTCGGTGTCGCGGATCTGGCCGGTGAATTTCGTATCCACATCGGTTGTCGAACCCCACTGCCCATTGCGTCCTGCCGTATTGGCGGGAATCTTTTCCGAAAGGGCAGATAGTCGTGCCGAGCCGCCACGTTCGCGTTCTGATCGGTGACCAGGCGCACGCAGCCAAGATGATCGGTTGCCCGAATTCTCGTAACTCAGTAGAGTGCCCGTTCTATGGCTCGTCTCTCCAGGTATTTGCGTGTACTGTCCCGGTTTTCACCCGGTTTTCAACCCTACGTGACACTAGAAACTTCCTACCGAATCCGGTGCAAACAACACAACAGCCGCCGCTGCCGCGCACAAGAAGGTGCCGAACGGAAGCTCGTAACTGGCCCGTTTGTGCGTTACCCAGATATAGATCAAGCCGATCACCGACCCGGCAATTGCGCCGATCACGAGCGCCAGCAGCCCCGCCCCGAGGCCCAGGAAAACGC
>JBOGMI010000428.1:0-4086 GCA_050746645.1 Bryobacteraceae bacterium
AACGCATGGAAACTCTCTTGAGCAAGCGCGCCGCCGTGAAGGAAAGCCTGGACGCTCTCAATGAGAAGTGGGACGGTGCCAAGGGCCTCGTACAGCAGATTCGTGATCTGCGCGGCCAGCTTGAAATCCAGGCCGAAAGTGCCGCTACCGGCAATGGCGCTTCCGCCAAGGTCGCCGGGACCACGACAGCAACTGCCGCTCCCGCCGAAAACGGAGCCGCGCTGCGGGAGAAGCTGGCCGATCTGACCCGGCAGCTTGAAAATCTGCAAGGCGAAACGCCACTGATGCAGGTCTGCGTAGATGAGCAGATCGTGGGCGAAGTGATCGCCGGCTGGACCGGCATTCCGCTCGGAAAAATGATCAAAGACGAGATGGCCATGGTGCTCGAACTGGAACGCCATCTCGACCGCCGCATTCTCGGACAGGATTACGCTCTGAAGCTCATCACGCAGCGAATCCAGACCGGCCGCGCCTCGCTCGACGATCCCGGCAAGCCGCTGGGCGTCTTCATGCTCGTCGGCCCCAGCGGCGTCGGCAAAACCGAAACCGCGCTCGCCCTTTCCGATCTGCTTTACGGCGGCGAGCAGAATCTCATCACCATCAACATGTCCGAATTTCAGGAGGCACACACGGTTTCCACGCTGAAGGGCTCGCCTCCGGGATACGTTGGCTATGGTGAAGGCGGCGTGCTCACCGAAGCCGTGCGCAGACGGCCGTATTCGGTCGTACTGCTCGATGAGGTCGAAAAAGCCCACCCGGACGTGCTCGAACTCTTTTATCAGGTCTTCGACAAAGGGCGCATGGAAGACGGCGAGGGCCGGGAGATCGATTTCAAGAACACGGTCATCCTTCTCACCACCAACGCCTGCACCGATCAGTTGATGAAACTGACCGCCGATCCCGAGACCATGCCTTCGCCCGAGGGAATTGTAAAGGCGATCAAGCCGGAGCTGAATAAAATCTTCAAGCCTGCATTTCTGGGGCGCATGGTGGTGGTGCCGTACTATCCGGTGCGCGACGCAGTGCTCAAGCGCATCGTCGAATTGAAGCTGGGCAAGATCCGGCGCCGCATGGCCGAAAATCACAAGGTCCATCTCGATTACGATCAGACGGTGATTGACGAAGTCGCACGCCGCTGTGTCGAAGTGGAAAGCGGCGCGCGCAACGTGGACAACATTCTCACGAACACGCTTTTACCCGATATTTCGCGCCGTCTGCTAACCAGCTTCGCCGAAGGCGAGAAGCTCGCCTTCGTGCGCGTCGCCATTGGCTCCGACGGAGCGTTTGAATATGCCTGAGGCAGTCCGCTTGCTCGCGCGCGCGGCTCAGTTGGCGATTCAGAACCCCGACCGTGAGGGAGGGGCTTTCCTCTAATTCCATATGCCTGACCCCATCACGCAAGCCAACCGCCTGCTATCGCTGACCAGCCCCGCGGGCGCAGACGTTCTTCTGTTGAACAGCTTTGGCGGCCAGGAGGGCATCTCGCGCCCATTCCAGTTCGCTCTCGAGATGATCTCCGAAATCCAGGCCGGAGGCCCGGGCAAAATCAAGCCGCACGATCTGGTCGGCAAGAAGTTCACCATCCGGATTCAGCTTGAAGGCGGCGAAGAGCGCTACATCAACGGCTATTGCGAACGCTTCAGCAGCGGGACCCAGGACGATACTTTCGTTCATTACTCGGCAACTCTTGTCCCCTGGTTTTTCTTCCTATCGCTGGCCTCGAACAGCCGCATGTTTCAGAAGAAGACCGTGCCGGATATCATCCAGCAGATCGTTTCCGACTACGGCTATAGTTCGTCTTTCAAGAATCAGCTCACCAAGACATATACGGCCTGGGATTACTGCGCCCAATACCGCGAAACCGATTTCGCCTTCGTGAGCCGGCTGATGGAAGCCGAAGGGATCTACTACTATTTCGAACACGAAAACGGCAACCACACCATGGTTCTGGCCGACGCGCCGAGCTGCCATTCGGATCTGCCGATTGAATCCAGCTTCAAGTATTCTCCGGTTACCGGAGTAGAAGATCTTGCGGATACCATCCGAACGTGGTCGTTGGAAGAGAGCATCCATTCGGGCAAGTGGACCATGCACGATTATCACCACGAGATGCCCACCTCCAACCTCGAATCGACCGACAGCTCATCCGCGGTGGCCGATGAGGGTAAGAAGTTCGAAGTTTACGATTATCCTGGCAGGTACGCGAAGAAGTTCAACGAGCCTGCTTCGCGTCTGGGCAAGATCCGTCCGGAAGGCGATACCCTGACGACGGAACATATGCAGGAACGCGAAGCGGGCCGCCTGGTGGCGACGGGGACGTCCATGTGCCGCGCCTTTACTTCGGGTTACAAGATCAAAGTAACGGGCGGCGATGCGGCGGGCAGCTATCTGCTGACAAGCGTTTCGCATTCGGCTTTGCAGCGGCCCGATTACTATAGCGGCGCCAGCGCGGCAGCCGGTTATGAGAACTGGTTCACCTGCATGGATGCGGCGACGGTTTTCAAACCGCCCGCGCAAACGCCCAAGCCCATCGTCCACGGCTTGCAGAGTGCGCTGGTGGTCGACGAAAGCGAGGGTGGCAATACCGAGGAAATCTGGCCGGATAAGTACGGCCGCGTGCGCGTGCGCTTCAACTGGGACCGCAGCGCCAAATATGCCTGCTGGGTGCGCGTGGTGCAGCCTTGGGCGGGCAAGTCATGGGGCCAGCAATGGCTGCCGCGGACAGGCGACGAAGTCGCCGTAAGCTGCTTTGAAGGCGATCCCGACTGCCCGGTCGTGGTCGGCAGCATGTACAACAGCGACAACATGCCGATCTTCGCGCTGCCCGACAACAAAACCCAGAGCGGCATCCTTACCCGCAGCAGCACCGGAGGCGGCTCGGAGAATTTCAACATGCTGCGTCTCGAAGACAAGATGGGTTCGGAGGAGATTTACTTCCAGGCCGAAAAGGATTGGAATTCGCTCATCAAACATGACGAAACCCGGACCATAAAGAACAACCGAACGAGCACGATTCACGTGGATGAATCGCGCACAGTAGAAACCGGTAACGACACCATCGACGTGCAGCAAGGCAAGCGGACCATCACCGTGATGGGCAATATCTCCGAGACCTGCAAGCAAGGCAATATCTCTACCGAAGCCAGCATGGGCAACATTTCGGTCACTGCGGATATGGGCAATATCTCTGAAAAAGCCAGCCTCGGCAACATTACAATCGAAGCTTCGGTAGGCAAGGTATCGGTGACCGGGCTTTCGGAGGTCGAACTCACCTGCGGTGCGAGCAGCATTCAGATGACACCCGCTTCCATTTCCATCAAGGCGCCCATGGTGCTGATTAATAGCTGATAGCGATCAGCCCGTCCCTCCGGTCGCAAATCTTTTTTCCCGTTTAGATCCAGCGCCTTACACTTTCCTCACCCTTCCATCCCGCACGCACTCCCCGCACACTCAACACGTGGCGCACGCACTCGTGCGTGCCGCGTCGAGACTCGTCTCGACGCCTGGTCCAAACCCATGGCTACTGCCAAACAAATCGCGGCCAATCGCCGCAACGCAAAAAAATCCTGCGGCCCCAAATCCGTCGAGACCAAGGCCAAAGTCGCCCAGAACGGCGTCAAGCACGGCCTCTGCTCCAAATTCCGCGTCCTTGAAGAAGTCGAGAAGCAGGAAAACTTCGACGCTTTCCTCAACAAGCTCATGGAAGACGAACAGCCCGTCGGCCAGGCCGAAATCGAGTTGGTCGTCAAAATGGCCGAACATACCTGGGTCGCCAAACGTGCCCTGCGTGCGCAGAACCACTGCTTTTCGCTCCAGCCGAAAACTCCCGAGCAGGTCAAAAACGGCGACATCCCCGTCGAGGTCGAGGTTCAACCCCTCGAACTTTACATGCGTTACCACGCCGCTCACGACCGCGCCTACCAACGCGCCTCCGCCGAGTTTCAGAAACGCAAGAAAGCACGGCAGTTAGCCGAAATTGGCTTTGCTTCGCAAAAACGCGCTGAGGCCGAAGAATCGCGCAAAGCCGAAAAGCACGCCGTCCAGATCGCGACCGCCAATCTGCGCAAACAACGCGAAGAAATGAAG
>JBOGMI010000429.1:0-2220 GCA_050746645.1 Bryobacteraceae bacterium
AAGAGGTGGCTGGGCGAATCTGCACAGTGGGTTAAGTGGATTTTCTGCCTGAGCGCGGCAACGATTGCCGCGGATCAGGAGCTGGCATGTCGAGAAGAACCCGACGGAACCACAGCGCTGCGTTCAAGGCGAAGGTAGCCTTGGCTGCGATCAAGGGCGAGAAGACGCTGGCGGAGCTGGCGCAGCAGTATGACGTGCATCCGACGCAGGTGACTGCCTGGAAGGCGCGGTTGCTTGAGGGCGCGCCGGAGTTGTTTGGCTCTGGCGGCCCTGCCAGGGACAGCGCACCGAACGTGGACCTGAAGACGCTGCACGCGAAGATTGGCGAGCTGGCGCTGGAGAACGATTTTTTGTCCGGTGCGCTCGGCAAGGCCGGGCTGTTGAGCGCAAAGCGATGATCGACCGGGACCATGAGCTGCCGCTGACCCGACAGGCGGAACTGCTGCGGCTCAGCCGCGGCAGTCTATATTATCAACCCCGCGCGGTGCCGGCCGCCGATCTGGCGATCATGCGTCGGATCGACGAACTGCATCTCGATTATCCGTTCGCGGGCAGCCGGATGCTGCGCGATCTGTTGCGTGGCGAGGGCATTGCGGTCGGACGAGACCGGGTTGCCGCGATGATGCGGCGGATGGGCATCGAGGCGCTCTACCGCCGGCCGCATACCTCCAAACCGGCAGACGGGCACAAGATCTATCCCTATCTGCTGCGCGGCCTGACGGTGGAGCGGGCCAACCAGGTATGGGCCATGGACATCACCTACATTCCCATGGCCCACGGCTTCGTCTACCTGGCTGCCGTGGTGGACTGGTTCAGCCGGCGGGTGCTCGCCTGGCGGGTGTCGATCACGCTGGAGGCCGGGTTCTGCATTGAGGTGGTCGAGGAGGCGCTGGCGCGGTTCGGCAAGCCGGCGATGTTCAACACCGACCAGGGAAGCCAATTCACCAGCGCTGACTTCACCGGCCTGCTGTTGGAGAACGCCATCGCGATCAGCATGGACGGCCGCGGCGCATGGCGTGACAACGTGTTCGTCGAGCGGCTCTGGAGGTCGGTCAAATACGAGGAGGTCTATCTGCGGGCTTATGACAGCGTCGCCGAGGCACGCGCCTCGATCGCGCGGTATTTCGGCTTCTACAACCGCAAGCGTCCGCATTCGAGCCTTGACGCGCGCACGCCGGACCAAGCCTACTTCGACGCCCTGCCGCTGGATGCGGCAGCATGAATTTCGCCGCCGTTGGGGGGCATCGCTCCGGTCGGGCTACGCCCTCCCTGCACGACGCCCCCCAACGGCAACCCACGTCAACAACCGGCAGAAGAT
Organism: Bryobacteraceae bacterium; assembly: GCA_050746645.1. Taxonomy (GTDB): domain Bacteria; phylum Acidobacteriota; class Terriglobia; order Bryobacterales; family Bryobacteraceae; genus Bog-105. Next base: position 1,319 of record JBOGMI010000429.1, read on the forward strand.
CCATCTATCGGAAGCGAAACGCTGTTCGGACAAAGCCAGCCACCTCAAGGAGGAGATCGCACGCGCCAGCAGGTGGCTGTTTCCGAATGACGCTAGATATGAGTCGTTGTAGTCGTAGGGCGCATGGAGCAAAGCGTAATGCGCCTAATCAGGCGGAGCATGCGGCGTGGCTACGGCGGATTTCGCTTCGCTGCATCCGCCCTACATTTGACCGCGCGGCTTGGCGGCCGGGATAAGGGGAGTTTAGCCCCTTGTCCTTTCAGCATTGCTGATAATTTTGCGAGACGTTAAGATGGCGTCCTACGGGAGTGCGTTCGAGAGGAGGATAATGATGCCTATCTTAAATGGAGAAGCAGGCTTCGTTCTCTCGGCAATTGTGGTCGGTCTCAGCGCGTATATCCGACAGATACACGTAGATAGCAGGAAAATTCAGGAAAAGATAATAGGCGGCAGTCTGGCGCCTCTTTGGCCCAGAGACAGGGAGTACACAGAGACGCGTATTGCCAACTTGACCAAGGTTTACGAGAACCTAGGCCGGGTCACAAAGTCTATGTTTCTATTTATCGTCCTCCTGTTGATTAGAATTCTAGCTCACGCAATAGAGGTCACAGCAGATGCTTTTGCGCCTGGTCACGATACTGTTCAGTATTATCGCAATATTATCGAGCCCTATTGGAATACTGGTCTATATTGTTTGATATTGTATTTCTTGTCTTTCTGACCGGCGGCTTTGTATGGACTTGGGTCATACATAATCAGCGCTTTGTGGGGGAGCGGAAATGCCATGAAGATATGTTGGCCGATCATGGCGTCAGCGCCAGCGTCAACCGAAAGAGTCACGGAAACAATTGGATCCGGGCTTCCTCGGGTCAATTTCTGGCTTGATACGCATTCATCCCCAC
>JBOGMI010000430.1:0-14242 GCA_050746645.1 Bryobacteraceae bacterium
ATCCGCCGCGCGCGTTCCCGGCCGGCCCGGGTGAGTGAATAGTACTTCCGCGGATGCCCCGCCTCCGCCTCCACCCATTCCGAAGCCAGCAAGCCATCCGCCTTTAATCGATTGAGAATCGGATAGACCGTGCCTTCTGAGACAACGAGTTGCGAGTGCTGCTCGAGAAAGCGGATGAGATCGAGTCCGTATAGACGCCGGCCCCAAAGCGCTGTCAGGGCCGCCATCTCGAGAGCACCCTTGCGCAATTGAGCCTCCCATCGGTCGGTAGAGGCGGGCTCCTTCTCGGGCCCCAGGCTCAGCTTCCCTTGCATTGGCTCATACCTTGTAATTCAATGTATCAGCTCCAGAGAACACTGTCAAGGGATATCCTGAAAATCTTGTGCCCGCCATAAAAAAGCCCGGCAAAATTCCGTTCGCCTTCCTATCGCTTCTAGCGCTTTCAGTCCAGTGCTGTTTGGCCGCTTCGAATGGCCTAAGCCTCAGCGCGGCCTTGGACCACCTTTCGCCGCACAAGGACCTTCGCGTACAACTTAAAAATATGAGCGCAACGGCGCTGGATGTTTACGTGGGAGCCATAGAGGGAATCAAGGAATACAACTTTCGATTCACCGCAACCGCCCCCAACGGGAAGCAGCATGAGCTTTTCAATCTGAACGGCAAGCAGGTCGTCGCAGGCTTGCTCGTGCCGATTGTGATTCGGCTAGCTCCTGGCGCAAGCCGTACCTTTGTATTTCATCTGCACGATCTTGGATACTTCAGAACAGGTGGACCAGTCCGGCTTGGAACGCTTCTGCAGAAAGGCGATAGCATCCAGGTTTCCTTCCGGGTTCGGCAGAGGGACTTGGAAACGGCTCAGATGGGAGGCCTGCACAGTCCTGTCCATCTGTGGACCGGTCGCGTCAGATCAAGCCAGATTCATTTCTAGATACGTCCGCGCCTGCATCCCAGGGCACCAAAATGGACATGTGCTGCACATGTTTTATATACTGAAAACATGTCCAAGATGGTGCAGATCAGAGATCTCCCGGATCGAGTGCACGGCACCTTGAAGGCGCGCGCAGCCCGTGAGGGAATGAGCTTGTCCGACTATATTAAACGGGAGCTAGAGCATACGGCTGCGCGCCCGAGCATGCAGGAGTGGCTGGAGCGCACCGGTCGGCTCAAACCTATACGTGCAGAAAAGACACCAACGCAGGTAATCCGTGAGTTACGAGACTCGCGATGATTGTCCTGGATGCCTCGGTGGTCGTGGAACTGCTTGCAAACGGCAAATTGGCCGATTCCCTGAGGCGTGATCTCGCCAGCCGCAGCCAAGGATTCATTGTTCCGCATCTGCTCGACGTGGAGGTAACGAGCGCTCTTCGAAGTCTGGCGGCAGGCAGGCGGATTGATTCTCACGAAAGCGAGCAGCAACTTGCCGCACTCGCCGCGCTGCCTGCAGAACGCTACGCACATACGCCTTTGCTGCCGCGAATCTGGGAATTGCGACATAGTTTCACGGCGTACGATGCGGTTTATATCGCTTTGGCCGAAGAAACCAACGCCATCCTCTATACGTGCGACGAGAAGCTGAACAATGGGCATCGGGCGCGCGTGAGGGTCCTCACTGGGTAACCAGGGGCTTATCTCGGATTCTACAATATTCTCAGTGTTCCAGGACCTCCGCTACGGTCTTCGCTTCCTGCGTAAGAACCCGGGCTTCGCGGCCGTGGCGATTCTCACCCTTGCATTAGGCATCGGCGCAAATACGGCGATCTTCAGCCTGGTAGCCGCCGTACTGCTTCGGCCTCTGCCTTATCCAAATCCGGAGCAGCTTGTCGGTCTGGGACAGTGGCGCAATCAGAAGGGCGAAGGCTACATTCAGACCGGAATTTCGGCGCCCAACATCGCGGATATCGCCAAAACCGGGATCTTCCAGGATGTGGCTTATTTCCGCTGGTCGCGCTTCAATATTACGCAAGGCGACCGGCCCCAGACCGTAGCAGGCGTCAAAGCTTCCGCTGAGCTGCTGCCGATGTTTGGCATCCAGCCGCTGCTCGGCCGTATGCTGACGCCGCAAGAGATGGAGCCGGGCCACGGCCAGGTCGCCGTGATCGGATATCGCCTTTGGCAGACGCGCTATGGCGCGGATCCGTCGATTTTAGGCAAATCTATCGACCTGAACCAGCGGCGCTACACCATCGTGGGCGTAATGCCAGCCTCTTTCCGCTTCACCTGGGATCAGCAAGTGGATGTTTTCGTTCCGCTGGTGCTGACGCCCGAAGAGCGCAGCGCAGCGGGCCGCGCCACCACGCGCGATCTGCAAACCCAGGCTCGGCTCAAGCCCGGCGTGAGCGTAGCCGAAGCACAAGCCGCGATGAATACCTTGGCCGCTAATCTGGCGCGAAAATATCCAGCCGCCGACGAAGGCTGGGGATTCAAAGTGGAGCCTCTGCATGCCGCCTATCACCGTCATATGGAAAAGCCGCTCGTAATCATGCTGGGCGCGGTGATGCTGGTGCTGCTGATCGCCTGCGTCAATGTATCGAACCTGCTGTTGGCAAGAGCAACCGCACGCAAGCGCGAAGTTGCGATTCGAGTCGCACTCGGCGCCGGCCGTGCGCGCCTGATCCGGCAGTTCCTCACCGAGAGCCTGCTGCTCGCACTGTGCGCCGGAGCGCTGGGGCTGGCGCTGGCCTGGGCGGGAGACCTCTTGCTCACGCTGGCCATGGCCCGCTATGGCTTCTCTCTGCCCAATGCGAGGATCATCGACATCGATTGGCGAGTACTGGCGTTTACCATCGCGGTTACTCTCGTCACCGGAGTGCTGTTCGGGCTGGCGCCTTCCTGGGTCACGTCGAAATCCTCCGTGAGCGGTGCACTAAAAGAAGGGGCATCGAGCACCACCTCTGAACTTGGGCGGAGGCGGCTCCGCAATGCCCTGGTGGTTTGCGAAATGGCCCTGGCTCTCATTTTGCTTACCGGCGCCGGGCTGCTTGTTCGCACGTTCATTAAACTGACCAAAGTCAATCTCGGCATTAATCCCAAGAACGTCGTCACCATGAGCTTGAGCCTGCCCGGATATAAATATAGTTCCGCGGTGCAGCAGCGGGATTTTTACCAACTGCTGTTACAGAAGATGGAGACCATCCCCGGCGTGAAGAGTGCGGGCGCCGAAAGCGGAGGCGGCAGCGTTTTCTTTCACCCGCAAGGCCAGCCGCTGGCCGCACCCGGACAGCAGCCAACCGCCGCGCTGAAAGTGGTATCGTCCGATTTCTTCAGAGCGATCGGAACGCACATGGTGGCGGGACGCCCGTTCCGCCACAGCGGCAACGCAAGCGGTCCGCCCGTCGCCATCGTCAGCGAAACCGTGGCCCGGCGGTATTGGCCAAAATCCTCTCCGCTAGGCAGCCATGTCACGATTTTGTCCCGAGTCTATTCCGGCCAGCGCGCCGCCGGGCAGTCTTTAACAATCATCGGCGTAGCTAAGGACGTCCGCAGCGAAGACCTCTGGCGGCCGGAAGCCGACATCTACGTGCCCTTCGCTCAGCACCCGGCCGGCTCGGCATTCCTCGTAGTACGCACCGCGCTACCGCCCATGAACGTCGTCCCCGCCCTGCGCCATGCGGTGCGGTCCATCGATCGCCAACAGCCGATCAACCGAGTGAGAATGATGAGCGAAATTGTTTCCCAAACTTACGGTACGCTTCGTTTTCCCATGATGCTGCTGTGGATCTTCTCGGCGCTGGCGCTGGTGCTTTCCGCAGTGGGCATCTTTGGCGTGATGTCCTACACCGTGACGCGGCGCACGCGCGAGATGGCGATCCGCATGGCGCTCGGAGCCAGCCGCCGGCAAGTGGTGCGTCTCATCCTGGGCGAAGGGCTCTGGGTGACTCTGCTCGGCATCGCCCTGGGCTTGTTGGCTGCCCTGGGCTTGACCCGCCTCATGGCGGGCTATCTCTACGGCGTCAGCGCGACCGACCCGCTGACCCTTGCTGCGGCATCTTTGCTTCTGCTGGCGGTAGCCTTGTTTGCCGGCTACATCCCGGCGCGCCGGGCGGCGAAGGTCGATCCCATCGCAGCCCTGCGCTACGAGTGAACCCTGGGCCCGGCTGTTTGCGTCTATGGAGCAGTGCCGTGTTACTCTCGAACTGTCCGGCAAATCTTGCATTACTAGATCGAAGGCCGCGCTCATCTTGCGTGCATAGGAAACTCCAGTAAATGTGTGGAATTGCGGGTTTTGTGCATTTCGGCAGTAGACCCGGCCACTCTCCTGCGCTGCGGCGCGCCACTCAAAAGCTCCATCATCGCGGCCCCAATCAGCAAGCGATCTGCGAGTCTCCGAACGCGGCCATCGGCGCGGTTCGCCTGAAGATCATCGATCTCGAAGGCGGCGGCCAGCCGATGCAGACCGAGGATGGCGACTGCACCCTCGCTTTCAACGGCGAGATCTACAACCACGTCGAGTTGCGCCGCGAGCTGGAAGCGCTCGGCCATCGTTTCCAATCGCATTGCGATACCGAAGTGGTGCTGCGCGCCTTCGTCCAATGGGACACCGAATGCTTTCGTCGCTTTCGCGGCATGTTCGCCGCCGCGTTTTGGCAAGAGTCCCGGCGCCGGCTGGTGCTGGTGCGCGACCGCATCGGCATCAAGCCGCTTTATCACACAAGCCGCAACGGCAGCATCTATTTTGGCTCCGAGCTGAAAGCAATCTTCGAATATCCCGAAATCCCACGCCGGCTCTCGGAAACGGCTCTCGGCTATTTTCTCGCCTTGAATTACGTGCCGACTCCCTGGACGCTTGTCGAAGGCATCGAAAAGCTGGAGCCCGGCACTTGGCTTGAATGCACGCCCGGCAAACAGCGCAAGGAACGCTACTGGAGCAACCGTTTTTCTCCCCAGCCGATGGAGTTCGAAGAAGCCTGCGAAGAGCTCGATTCACTGCTCCGCAGCTCGATCGCCGAGCACCTGGTTTCCGACGTTCCGGTAGGCATTTGGGCCAGCGGAGGCCTCGATTCGTCCACCATCCTGCACTATGCCGCGCAAAGCTCTCCGGCGCCGCTTGAGACCTTTTCCATCTCGTTCTCCGGCAAGCGCTTCGACGAAAGCCGCTATTTTCATCTGTTGCGCGACTATTACGGAACCCGCCACCACGAACTCGATCTGCGCGGCGATCTTGACCTGACTAGCGCGATTCACGACATTTCCTACTACTCCGACGAACCGAGCGCCGATGCCGGAGCATTGCCGGTCTGGTTTCTTTCGCGCATGACGGCGCAGCGTGTGACGGTTGCGCTGAGCGGCGAAGGCGCCGACGAGGTGTTTGGCGGATATCAAACATATTTGGCCGATCGATACGCAGGCTGGGCGCGCCGCGCTCCTGCCCCGCTGCTCCGGCTCGCAAGCAAAGCCGCGGCCCTGCTGCCGGTTTCCGATCAAAAGATCGGATTCGAATACAAGCTCAAACGCTTCCTTGCCGGAACGCTGCTCTCCGCCGATGAAGCTCATTTCTATTGGAACGGCACGTTTTCGGCGGGCGAGCAGCAAGCGCTCGGCAACTCGCACCAGCCGTTATCGGCGGCCGCACTCTTCGCCGCTTTGCCCAACGCTCCGTCCGATGACATCGTGAACCGCTATCTCTTCGCAGATCAGCATTATTATCTTCCCGACGACATTCTGTATAAGTGCGACCGCATGAGCATGGCGCACTCGTTGGAGGTGCGGCCCCCGTTTCTCGACCATCGGCTGGTGGAGTTTGCCGGCCGCCTGCCTCCGCATTTGAAAATCTCCGGCCGCGAGACCAAGCGCGTGCTCCGGCACTTGATGCGCAACAAGATTCCTTCCGCGATTCTCGACCGGCCCAAGGAAGGATTCGATATTCCGGCTCACGAATGGCTGCGCGGTCCGCTACGGCCATTGCTGCTGGAAGCGCTGGGTACGGAATCGGTGCGCCGAGCGGGCGTGTTCGCGCCGGAAGCGATCGGATCCGTTGTCCAGCGCCACCTGGCGCGTAAGGAGAACCTCGGCTATCATCTCTGGGGGCTGCTGACGCTCCATCTCTGGATGCGCCGCTGGAACATCGAGCCCGCGGACCGCTCCGCGTGCGAAGCTGCAGGCGCAGAGATGGCGCTTTCTTCCGCAAGCGGCGCGTAAATCGAATGATCCCGGTTGCGTGAATCGTTCAGATATTGTTTTCTTGCATCTGCCGCGCAAGATATTCCGAAGCCCGCATGGAAAGCGCCAGAATCGTCATGGTTGGATTTTGCCAGCCGCAGGAGACAAAACTGGCTCCGTCCACAATGAATAAGTTCTTGATGTCGTGGCTTTGGCACCACTTATTCAGAACGCTTGTCTTCGGATCGTTGCCCATGCGGCAAGTGCCCACTTCGTGAATGCTATAGCCCGGAGGATTCACTTGATCTGTCTTACAGATGATGTCCCAGCCGGCCTTGCGGAACCATCTTTCGATCGTGTCTGCCGCATCCTTCCTCAGGTTGCGTTCGTTTTCGGAATCGCGCGCTTCGACGTGCAGAGCGGGAATGCCCCAGCGGTCCGTGACTTTGTCATCGATGCGGACGTGGTTTTCGAAACGCGGCACGCGTTCCCCGAAGATGCCGCCGGAAACGCAGGCGCCCGAGTAGCTGTCGAGTTTTGCCTGCAGCTCCGCGCCGTACAGCGGGAAGAAATTAGGATCGGCGTTGCCGCCGCTGCCAATGTGGACGCAATAACCTTTTATGAAATCGCTCCGATGGCTTTTTTTCAGATTGCGAAAGCGGGGAATAAGGGCGCTGCCGCCCATCAGTCCCGGCGGCGCTTTCCCATCGCGAGCCTGCGGCACCGCGGCCACGACATGAACTCCATACATCTGGTCGATCAGGTAGTGCCCCATCACGCCGCTCGAATTGGCGAGTTTCGAATTCAGCAGCAGGCGGGTGCTTTCGAGCGTTCCCGCGGCCAGCACCACCACTCGCGTCTTCACGTGCATCTCGCGCATGGAGTGGCGGTCTAAAAAATATGCGCCATTGGCAAGTCCGGTGTTTTTATCCACTGTGAGCTGGCGAACGATGGCGTTCTCCACTATGTCGAGCTTGCCGGTGGCCAAAGCATCGGGCAGCAGGAGATTGATCGAACTCGCCAGGCCGTCTCTGCCCATCGAGATACGCCATTTCGATACCCCTACTCCCTGCTGGTTCGCGATCTCCGTGAAGCGTTTGATCGAGGCTGTATCCGGCGGGTAATGGGTTGGGACGAAGTCTCCGTCGGGAAATTGCGGCCAGCCCTCTGTGCGTCCGGAGACCCGGAAAATCTGCTCGACACGCGAATAGTAAGGCGCCATCTCCTCCAGATCAATCGGCCAGCTTTGGCCCGTACCGTCGATCTCGGCGCACTTGAATTCGTAATTGCTCAACCGGAACGACTGGCGTGCCCAGAAAAGCGAGCGGCCGCCGAGCAGCCGCACGCGCACCCAATTGTACGGAGCGTCCGGCGGGCAGGTGTACGGTTCTTCTTTTTCGTCTACCCATTGGTTGGCATTGAATTCGTTGGCTTGAAAAACATGCGGCAGCCGTCCCGGCTTGTCGAATCCGCGATAAGGAAGATCGTAGGCGTGTTTGATGCTGCGGTCTTTGCCGTAATCGGCTTCCGGCCCCGCGTTCAGCATCAGGCAGGAGATGCCGTGCTTGGTAAGAATCTTCGCTGCCATGCCGCCGGAGTGCCCCGAACCTACGATCAGGACGTCGTATTTTTTGATTGGCATGTGTTTACCCGTTACCGATCGGATCGATGGGAGCCCAATAATGGCCGCTGGTGCGATGGCCCCGGGTGAAGAAGCGCCCGGATTTTTCCATGGCGGCCGCCCATTCCCGCGAATTCATCGTGGCGGTCCTGAGATCGTCCTGCACTTGGGCAAGGAAGTGCTTCAGCGGGTCGCTCGGGAAATCCCGCGCCCAGTCGCGCACCACCATCAGAGATTTCAGAATCGTGCCCGCCTGCGTCTCGTCCAGATCGTAAAAATGCTTTTGAAAGGTATCGATCGATTTGATCTCCAAGCTGTCGAGGCCGGTCAAATAGAGTTTTTGCCGGTCGGGCAGCGACACGCTGATCAGGAAATCCAGAAACTCGGGAGCTTTGGCTTCGATCGCGCCTGGGTTGCCCTTAAGCGGAGGCTGCAGGAGCGCGCTCAGTTTCCGGAGCGTGCCAAACTGAGTGGCCGTGAAGTAATGAGGAGCGGGCTCGGCATTCAGGTCCGGGGCGTCCAGCGGCAGGAGCGGGGCATCGGTGGGTCCATGGGAACACTTGTGCTGCTGCGTCTCGGGCCGGGCCGCCGGAGCAGGCTTGGCCGCGGCTTGTTCTGCTGCAAGCACGCCCGGAATGGCTGGGGCGATCAGCAAATTTCGAACAAAATTTCGGCGTTTCATATTTCTGCCATCAGACATTGTTTCACAGCCGAATTTGCGAACTGTGTCAACGCCGTACGGGGGCATAATGGAGAAATGCTAAGCGCAGCTTGGAAGCGCGGTGCAATCCTTGCTTCCGTCTTCTTCCTCCGTGGCGGCCCTTCTTTTGCGAGCTCGAAGGCATCACAGCTCCCGCCTGGCCCCGGCAGAAAGACCGTCGAAGTAGTCTGCAGCGGGTGCCATCCGGCAACGATTGTCCTCGGGCGCCGCGACTCAAAACAGGGCTGGGCGCTGCTGGTGAGCGACATGGTCAATAAAGGCGCCACCGGCACTGATGCCGAATTCAACACCATCATCGACTACCTCGCCAAGCATTTCCCGAAGAATTCTAATTCCAAACCTGCCGCCAAACACTCCGGTTCGAAGAGCCGCTAGACTTTAGGTCACTCCGGCTCTTGCACTTTGATGAACTGATCGGCCGCAACGTTTTTGAGTTGCTGATGTGTCCCCGACGGCCATGTGATCTCAACATCAACCGTTTTTGCTGTGCCTAATCCGAAGTGAACCCGCTTGTCGCTGGCCGAAAGATAGCTGCCTGCTGAAGTTACATATTGATTTTGCTCATTTACTCGGACGCGCGCTCCAAATCCGTCGCGATTGCTTCGCGTGCCGCGGAGGCCGATCGTCAGCCAGTGATTGTTGCCGCTGCGGTTCAGGAAGACGATCGGATGCGATCCCAGAACGGTCATCACGACGTCGGGCCAACCATCGTTATTCAGGTCTCCGAAAGCGGCTCCACGCCCGGCGACCGGCGTGACCATTCCGGAATGTCCGCGCTCAAAACGGCCATTATGATTCAATGCGAACAGCGGTGGCTGACGATAGTGTAATGAGGGGTCGATCTGCTCCACGTTATCCATCACATGGCTTTGCGCGACAAACAAGTCTTTCCAGCCGTCGTTATTGAAATCTACCAACCGCATGCCCCAACCGCCATGAGACGCTGTGAGTTCACCTAGCCCCGTTCGCAGGCTCCTGTAGCTGAACGAGCCGTTGCCATCGTTGTGGTAAATGGCATATACCTGTCTTGGCAGGTCCGTCACAATGATATCGGGCCGTCCGTCGTTGTCATAATCGCGGAAATCGACTCCCATTCCGGAGATCGGCTTGCCGTCGCCGGAAAGAGCCACGCCGGCTTCGAGCGCGCACTCCGTAAAGGTTCCATTGCGATTGTTGTGAAACAGGAACTGTTCCATCCCATCGTTGGCCACGAAGATATCGGTATAACCGTCGCCATCGTAATCGTTGAAGGCGACGCCAAGCGACCGGCCCTTCTTCGCCGCGATGCCGGACTGCCGGCTAACATCCTCGAAAGTTCCGTCGCCTCTGTTGTGATACAAGATATTGGTCGTGGCGGGAAACACGCCGGGCGGACAGTAAGTATGACGAGCGCAGCGCTTACTGTGTTGGATATCCCATTCCATGTAACGGGTCAAAAATAAGTCCAGCTTTCCGTCGTTGTCGTAATCGAAAAAACCCGCCGAAGCCGACCAGCCCCCCGCGGCGACCCCGGCTTTCCCGGTCACGTCGGTAAAGGTTCCATCGCCGTTGTTGTGATAAAGAATGTTGCGGCCGAAACTGGTTACATAAATGTCTGTATAGCCGTCGTTGTCGTAATCGCCTGTCGCGACTCCCATCCCGTAGTTGCCATTGCCGGCGTTTGCCAGCCCCGCGGCTTTGGTGACATCCGTAAAGGTGCCGTCCCGATTTTGACGGAACAAACGGTTCCAGAACCGCGGATCGCCGCGGTCGAAATTCGGCGGAGTCTTCATCGGATCGGTAAGCCGGCCGCCATTGACCAAAAAGACGTCGAGCAGGCCGTCGTTGTTGTAGTCCAGCAGCGCGACTCCGCCTGGCATGGTTTCGATCAGATATTTTTGAGTGGTCGGCGAGTTCCGAAGCGTGAAATCGAGGCCACGCGGCCTTGTGATCTCAAACGCTCCGAACGCTAGCGAAGCCAGATACGGAAGATTCGCCAATTAAGTCCCTCCGAACCGGCACCTTGTACAGATTTCAACCGCCGCAAAATTTTGGACGCCAAACCGTATCGGATGCCTCTAAACTCAAAATACATCGCATGCAAATCGGACTGAACATGGAGTTTATCCGCTCCGAGGACAAGCCCTTTGAAGCCGGCGTGAAGCGCGCGGCGAGACTCGGTTACCGATTCGTCGAGCCGATGGTGCACAACGGCCGCGAGCTGCTGAGTGAGGCGGGATATTTCCATTCCTTTTCCATGGACAACGATCCATTGGAGATGCGAGAGATTCTGGACCGCTATGCTCTCCGGGCCTCCGGGCTTTCCGCGCATTGCCCGCTCATGCGGCCAGAGATCAGCGTGCCCTACCTGGAAAAAGCCATTCGTTTCGCCTCGGCCATCGGCGCCCCTGTCGTGAACACGGATGAGGGCATACGACCCGACTGGCTGGACGACCGCGAGTGTTTTCAGGTGATGAAGTACACGCTTACTAAGGTTTTGCAAACCGCCGAACGCCGCAGTGTGTTTATCGGCATCGAGCCTCATCAAAGCATCACAAACACGACCGCCGGCCTGCTGCGCGTCGCAAATCTTGTGAACTCGCCGATGCTGAAGGTGAACTACGATACCGGCAATGCATTCCTAAGCGGCGTCGATCCGTATGAGGGACTAACCGCCGTTTTGAACAAATTGGTGCATGTTCATGCGAAGGATATCTCGTTTGGTCAGGCGGAATCCGAAAAGGGTAAGGTGAGCGGCACGCCTGTCGGCTGTGCGTGCGGACAAGGCGTGGTCGACTGGCGGCGAGTGGTTTCGATTCTGCGATCGGGCGGCTACGATGGCGTGTTATCTGTCGAATGCGGCACCGCGAAACAGGCGGAGGATAGCCTTCGATTCCTCGCAGGCATCCTGGACGAGCCGCACCCGGCTGGGCTCCGGTCGTAATATGCTTCCACATGTAAAGCTGAGTCTGGCTCTCGTTGCAATGGTGGCGTCTGTGCTGCATCTGTCGGCGCAGGGCCTGAACTTGTACTTGCCACCCAAGCAAAACCCAGCCGCCGTGGCGCGCGGCAAACAATTATTCGAAACCAATTGCTCCTTCTGCCATGGGCTGGAAGCTACCGGCGGAAACGGTGGTCCCGATCTCGTGGGTTCCGTTCTCGTGAACAACGACAATCATGGCAATTTGATTGCTCCCGTCGTTCACAACGGCAGACCCGATAAGGGTATGCCGTCTTTTAGTAGTAAGCTGACCAAAACGCAAGTCTCCGATATCGTCGCATTTCTGCATCAAAGCATTCGCGACGTCCGTATGCGCTTTTCGTATAAGGTCCAAACTTTAGCGATCGGAAGTGCGGCCGCCGGCAAGACCTATTTCGAAGCGCATTGCGGCAACTGTCATTCCGCGACAGGCGATCTGAAAGGAATTGCAAGCAAGTATCCGCCTGAAAACCTGCAGCAGCTCTGGCTTTCTCCGCAGTCGGTTCTGCCGCGATCTGCAAATTCGCCTGTGACGACCGTGACGGTTACGCTGCCTTCGGGACCAAGTTTCTCTGGAAAGCTCGCTCATCTCGGCGAGTTCAACGTTTCTCTGTACGATTCTCAGGGGTATCATAGCTTCCCCGTCACGTCCGGAACTAAGGTGCAAGTGCACGACCCGCTTGCCGCTCATGAGCAATTGCTGCAGCAGCTTACCGACAGCGACATGCACAATGTGACTACGTATTTGGAGACGCTGAAGTGAACATCCGGCTGCTTCTCGCGGGAATCGTGCTCGTGGCCCCGCTTTATGCGCATCAGTTAAATAAGAGTTGGCCCACATATAACGGCGATTATTCTGGCAGGCGCTTCAGCGAGCTATCTCAAATCAACGCGTCGAACGTGAAAGATTTGACGCTTGTCTGGACTTACGATTCCGGCGGCGTCCCGATCAAAGCGACTCCGCTGATGGTGGGCGGAGTTTTGTATTTCACCGTTCCGGACCACGCTTGGGCTGTGGACGCCCGAACCGGCCGCGAGCTCTGGCATTGGACGACCAAATCGCGCGGCGGCATCCATATCGGGAATCGCGGCATGGGCATGTACAAAAACTGGCTTTTCTTGGTCACGCCGGACGATTATTTGGTTTCTCTTGATGCCACTACGGGCCAGGAGCGCTGGCGCGTCGAAATCGCCGACCTAAGGCTGGACTATTTCTCTACCGTGGCTCCCGTGGTGGTCGGGGATCATGTTTTCGCGAGCCCCAGTATTGAATCCATCGACAATCGCGGCTATCTGGCGTCCTATGACCCGGTAACCGGCAAACTGCAGTGGCGCTGGTATGCGACGCCGGCCCCGGGAGCGCCGGGTTCGGAGACCTGGCCCAATCCTGGTGCGCAGAAGCATGGCGGCGGCGCGGTGTGGATTCCAGGAACGTACGATCCGGATCTGAACCTTTATTACTTCGGAACCGCCAATCCACAGCCGGTCATGGCCGGCCAGGGGCGCAAGGGAGCTAATCTCTGGACGAATTCGATCGTCGCCGTGAATCCGGACACAGGGAAGATGGCCTGGTTCTATCAAACCACTCCACACGATGTGCACGACTGGGATGCCTCAGAGACCCCGGTTCTTTTCGATGCGAACATCGATGGGAAGCCAAGAAAGCTTCTCGCGCAGGCAAATCGCAACGGTTACTTTTTCGTGCTCGATCGCACAAACGGCCGGCATATACTTACCGGTAAGTTCGTCCCGAATAACTGGGCGGAAGGTCTGGACGCGAAGGGCCGTCCCATTCGCAACCCCAAGAAAGATCCGCAGCCGGCCGGCGCGATTGTATTCCCTTCCGAAGGCGGAGGCACAAACTGGTTCCCGCCCAGCTACGATCCGCAAACCGGCCTGTTTTATGTGCGGGTCACTCGCTCCGGCGCCGTCTTTTACTTGACTGATACCAGCGCCAACCCGGAGTCGTGGGGCGGTATGGATAAGTCTGTCTGGTCGGGGCTGTCTTCGATCGAGGCGATCCACGCCACCACGGGAAAAATCGCTTGGAGCCATCCGACTGGCAAAGGAGGCACGTCGGGTGTCCTGACCACCGCCGGTAAACTTCTGTTCGGAGGCGACGGCTCCGGAAACGCTCTGGCGCTCGATCCGGACACCGGCCGCACGCTCTGGCACGTCAACATGGGCGCAACCATGCGCAACGGGCCGATCACGTATGAACTGGATGGGAGGCAATATATTCTCCTTGCCGCGGGTGCAAAGTTATTCGCCTTCGCATTGCCGAAACAATGATGACTAGACGCGATCATCTCAGGACCCTCCTGTGGGGCGGGCTGGCAGCCCGCGCGGTGCTTTCAGCCTCGCCCCTCTTTTTCAAAATCTCGCTCGGCGAGTATTCCTTCAACACTTCTCATCGCGCAGGGAAATACGACCCGCTCAAACTCGCCTGGATGACGAAACATCAGTTTGGTCTGAACGCGATCGATTATGTGTCGAGTTTTTGGGCCGACAAAGCGAGCAGCCGGAACTTTCTCCGAGAACTAAAGAGGGAAGCGAGTGATAACGGAATAGTCAATAACATCATCTTAGTCGATATGTCAGGGCCGCAATTGGGCGATCTCGATAAAAACAGACGGAAGAAATCCGTACAAGCACACCGCCACTGGCTTGATATCGCCTCGTTTCTTGGATGCAGCGGGATTCGGGTCAATTTGAACGGCTTTCAGCCGCCGGGCAATCCCAAAGCATTCCTTAATGGCAGCGTCGATGGCTATGGCAGCTTACTGGAGTATGGCGACCGCCAGAATCTCGATGTGCTCGTACAAAATCACATTGGTTACAGTTG
>JBOGMI010000431.1:0-9825 GCA_050746645.1 Bryobacteraceae bacterium
TTTCTCCACGGCGTTGTTCAGCGCATCGACTTGAGATTGCGCTTGCGCGACCGTGGCGCCCGGCCTCAGCCGCGCAATCATTTGGATCACGTTTCCACCAGAGTGCCGGTCGGCGGGCGTGCGCTGCTCGGGGCTCGATGAAAGCGGCAGGTACAACTGGGAGTTGGACGAGAGAAAACGGAAACCGGACGGCAGAACACCAACTACGGTTCTCAAAAGCCCGTCCACCCAAACCTTCCGCCCGATTACATGGGGATCGGCGTTGAAATACTCCTTCCAATACCCATAGCTAAGGATCGCGACCTTGTCGGTCTGATACGTCATTTCCGCATCCGTAAATACACGCCCGCTCGCGGGCCCTTCGCCGAGCGTGGCGAAAAATTCGGGAGTCACGTGCGTGACCGGCTCGTGCAGGGTCGATCCGGGGTTTCCAACAGTCGCCGCACCGAACGAGTAAAGCGAGAGCGAGTTGAAAGCGGGAATATGGCCGCGAAACTCGTAATAATCCGCAATATCGGCGCCGTCGCGGGGCACGCCCGCTTTCGGATACGTATTGAAAATAGTCACGAGCCGGCCGGGATTGGGAAACGGCAGCGCACGCAAAAGGATTGCATCGATTACCGCGAAAATTGTGAGATTCGCCCCGATGCAAAGAGCGAGTGTCAGAAGAGCGGTCGTCGTAAACGCGGGCCTTTTTCGCAGTGATCGCACGGCATAGCGCAGCTCTCTCCTCAGCTCGTCAAGCCAGTAAAGCCCGCGTGCTTGGCGGCAATCTCCTTTGACGCTGTTTAAATCGCCGAACTCCAGGCGGGCGCGGCGCTTCGCTTCCAGCTCCGGAACGCCGGAGCGCAAGAGTTCGCCCGTATATTGCTCGATGTGGAACCGTAATTCCTCGGCCATACCGGATTCGAAATCGCGCCGCCAAGCAAGCACGTGGAACAGAGAACGAACGCGCCGGAACATGTCAAAGCTCCTCAGGCCTTGTGTTTAAGGCCGCCGCAATGGCAGAGGTCAGCCGGTTCCAACCGGCAGTTTCTTCGCGAAGGCGCCGTCGTCCCGCGGCAGTCAACGTGTAGTACTTTGCACGCCGGTTGTTCTCGCTTTGGCCCCATTCGGCAGCGATAAGACCTTGGTGCTCCAGCCGGTATAGCGCCGGATACAGAGATCCTTGCGGAATCTCAAGGGCATCCCCGGAAATCTGCCGGATCCGCAGCAGCACGCCGTAACCGTGCAGCGGCTTGAGCGAGACGGCCTTCAGGATCAGCATGTCGAGCGTGCCGGGAAGCAGGTCAGCGGTTTTTCGCAAAATGTCGCTCCTAGTCTGTCTAGGAGTGTAGCAGCCGTATCCTAGTTTGACAAGGGGACGTGTGTGCGAAGACGCTGGACCCGGTCCCCAGGCACTTCTGCTACATTGCATCTGATGCAGAGCGCCGAACCCCTCACGCAATCGTCGCGCCCCACAACCCTGCGCTGGATTGCTCTCGCCCTGCTCGTGATCTCGATCGGGATCAACTATGCCGATCGCGGAAATCTCGGCGTGGCGGCCAAAAGCATCCAAGTCAGCCTGCATTTCAGCGATAAGGAACTCGGCGTGCTGCTGGGGGGTTTTTTCTGGACCTACGCCCTGTTTCAGTTGGTATCCGGCAAGCTCATCGACCGCTGGAACGTCAATTGGGTCTACGCAGGCGGATTCCTCATCTGGTCGGTCGCTACCGGCCTGACCGGCATCGTCAGTTCGTTTGCGGCAATCATGTGTCTGCGCCTGCTGCTCGGCGTCGGCGAATCGGCTGCTTATCCTTCCTATTCGAAAATTTTCGCCACCACATATCCCGAACACTTGCGCGGCGCTGCGAATGCGCTGATCGATGGCGGATCGAAGATCGGCCCCGCGATTGGCGTCATGCTGGGCGTCAAAATGATTGGCTGGTTCACCTGGCGCGGCATGTTCCTCATCATGGGAGGCGCCGCGCTCCTTTGGCTGATCCCCTGGTGCTTCGTCGCTCCGCGGCTGAACAAAGAACGTATCGCGAAGGTCTCCGGCCCGTCGCCGGCTTATAAGGAACTGCTCTCGCGGCGTCCGGTTTGGGGCACGATTTTCGGCCTGTTCGGGGCCAATTACACCTGGTATTTTTTCCTTTCCTGGCTGCCCTATTATTTCGAGACCGTGAGGCATTACACGAAAGACACTCTGGCCATCATGGCCTCACTTCCGTTTTGGGCCGTCGCGATTTCCGCAATCATTTTCGGGTTCGCCGCCGATGCAATAATTCGCCGCGGGTATAACGCGGGACGCGTGCGGCAGACGTTCGTCTCGGTGGGCCTGCTCTGCTGCTGCGGATTCATGTTCGCCGCCGTGACGGTTTCGAGCGCCACACTCTCGAACTGGATGCTGGTGCTCGCCGCCGTCGGCATGGCGGGATTTTCTTCCAATCACTGGGCGTTCACCCAAACACTTGCAGGCGCGCGGGCGGCGGGCAAGTGGACGGGCCTCGAAAACTGCATCGGGAATTTCGCCGGCATCGCGGGCGCCTACATAACCGGCGCCACACTGCAGGACACGCATTCGTTCTTTGCCGCATTCGCCATCGCATGCGTCTTCTTGCTCTTGAGTGTCTTCGGCTATTGGTTCGTGGTCGGCAAACCGGCGCCGCTCTCCTGGCCGTCGCCCGAAGCGCCGCTTGATGAAAAACGCACGCTTCCAAGCGCTACTTAGACCCCCATGGAGGAAACGCGGGTTGTCATCGTCGGAGGCGGTATTTCGGGGCTGGCCTCCGCCTATTTTCTTGGAAAAGCCGGCATCCGTTCCACCATGATCGAGAAAGCGGGCCGCCTCGGCGGGTTGATCGGGACGGATCGCATAGAGGGCTGCGTGCTCGAGGCCGGTCCGGACAGCTATCTCGGGTCGAAAACCGCGGCCACCGAACTGGCGCGCGAACTTGGTTTGAGAAACGATATCGCCGGTTCGAACGATGCCGAACGCCGCGTTTACATCGTGCGCCGCGGCCTACTGACGCCCCTGCCGCGCGGCATGGTCTTCATGGCGCCGAGCGAGTGGCGGCCGGCGCTCGCCTCGCCTCTTTTCAGCACGGCCACGAAGTTGCGTTTCCTGCGCGAGGTCCTGGCCCGGCCGCATGCGCGCGCCGAAGACATCTCGGTACGCGATTTTGTCGCCGCTCATTTCGGCGAAGAGGTGGTCCAATACCTTGCCGAACCTCTACTTGCAGGAGTTTATGGAGGCGCGGCCGAGGAGCTCAGCGCGGCGAGCGTTCTGCCGCGATTCCTGGCTTATGAACGTAAGTATGGAAGCTTGATCCGCGGCGTGCGCCGGGAGCGGAAG
The DNA here is from genome assembly GCA_050746645.1 of Bryobacteraceae bacterium. GTDB lineage: Bacteria > Acidobacteriota > Terriglobia > Bryobacterales > Bryobacteraceae > Bog-105. The sequence continues at coordinate 3,338 of JBOGMI010000431.1, forward strand.
GCGCGTGGGTCCGGCAGTTTGTTTCTTACCTTTCGTCACGGCATGCAGCAATTTTCCGGTGCGCTCGCGGGCGCCGTCGCTCCCTTCTCGCACACCGTTTACGCTGAAGCTCAAACTGTGGAAAAACAGGAAAATGGCTGGCGCGTTCAGACCCCGGATACTAGCTTCGAGGCGGCAGAACTGATCCTCGCCTGCGCCGCGCACGTGAGCGCACGGCTGCTGCGGACGGCCGCGCCCGAACTGGCCCGGGAATTGGCCGCAATTCCCTATTCGTCCGCCATCCTCGTTACTGTCGTTTACCCCGACACGGGAATCCGCCACCCATTGCAAGGCTTCGGCTTCCTGGTCCCGCGCGCGGAGCGCAAAACCATTGCCGCAGCCACCTGGATCCACCGTAAATTTCCGTTTCGCGTCCCGGCTGGGCTCGCGGCGCTCCGAGCATTCATCGTGGACCCGGAAGCCGGCCGGCTGGCGGCAAACCCTCGCGAAGAGCTGATTCGGCTCGTCAGAGCCGATTTCAAACAGATCCTGGGAATCGAGGCCGAACCGCTTTTCGCAACTGTATATTCCCGGCCTACATCCATGCCACAGTACGTGGTGGGGCACGAAGCGCGCCGGAAGCGAATCACTCGGCTGGTCCAGGCGGAGCCAGGCCTGAGTCTGTCCGGAAACGCCTTGGGCGGGGTCGGCATTCCCGATTGCATTCATTTGGCGCAGCAAGTAGCAGATACCATTTTCATCCGTAAGACATCTAGTAGTTGAAGCCGACAGGAAAGTTAAACAAAAAGAATGAAACAAAATAGAAGGATGAGAATCCTCGGTATTTTAGTTGCAGTATGCGCCCTTTCAGTTCCGGCCTTTGCGGCGAGCAAGGCCGCGAACCGCCTGGACGAAGCGACCTCGGACCTGAAGGCCATGATCAACGCGGGCGACAAAAGCGTTCCGCAGAATTTGATTAGCAAAGCCGAATGTATCGTCGTGGTTCCGAACTTAAAAAAAGGTGGCTTTATTGTGGGCGCCGAATACGGCAAGGGCTTTTTTAGCTGCCGCAAGACGAGCGGGATCGGCTGGAGCGCGCCTGGATCGGTGCGCATTGCAGGCGGAAAATTTGGACTTCTCATTGGCGGCGCGGAGACGGATCTGGTCATGCTGGTGATGAACCGTGATGGCATGAAGCATTTGCTGTCGAACCATTTTCAGATCGGCGGCGAAGCCTCGGCGGCGGCGGGTCCGGTGGGCCGTAACGTATCCGCCATGACCGACGCGGAAATGCACGCCGAGATCCTCACCTATTCCCGCCAACGCGGTATTTTCGGCGGCATCGATATTACCGGCGCCACCGTTACCGAAGACGACAAAACCAACCGCGAGCTCTACGGCCGCGCCATTCCCAACCGCGAGTTGGTGAGCGGCAAGACGCGGGTTCCGGTCCCGCCCGCGGCCGAAACATTTATCCACACCCTGACTCGTATCTCCTCGCGCAAGTAGTCTGCTTCGACCTCCACCATAAGCCGCTTGGCAGCAAAACTTCACCAGGCGGCTTTTTTCTTTCTGAGAGCGGCCACCATCATTCCTGAATTCCGCCCCCGCGGCCAGTAAGCCTGCCTTGGGAGTCGCGGTGAATGCCCCGGAATCCCTGGGCGGAGCCGCCATTACCGCGGTAATATGAGCTATATGGCGATGGCTCGTTCCAAGATTACGGCCCAGGGGCAGATCTCCGTTCCGCTCGAAGTTCGGCGAAAGCTTGGCGTGAGCCCGGGATCAATGATCGAGTGGAGCGAGAAAGAGGGCGAGATTGTCGTGCGGCGCTCGGGCCGCTACTCCTCCGAAGATATTCACCGGATGCTATGTCCGCGGGGAGCACCTGAGCGGCGGAAGGTTGAAGATCTGAAGCAGGGCATCCGAAAAAATATCCGGCGGCGGCATGCGCGCGGTTGACACCAATGTGCTGGTACGGCTTTTGGTCCGTGACGACGATCGCCAGACGGCCGCTGCCGAAGCGTTCACAGCGAACGGAGCGTGGGTATCCACACTTGCACTTGCCGAAGCGATGTGGGTGCTGGATTCGGTTTACGAGCGAAGCTCGCACGAGCTTGCGGCGGCAATCGAGATGCTTCTTAATCACGCGAAGCTGGTTCTGCAGGACTCGGACGCAATTGCAGCGGCGCTGGAACTCTTTCGCCTGCGTCCGGCGCTGGGATTTTCCGATTGCCTAATGCTGCAACTTGCCCGCAAGGCCGGTCACTTGCCGCTCGGGACCTTTGACCGCCCGCTGGGAAGAACCGAAGGAGCGCAGAAACTGTAGGACGGGCGCGGCTACAATCGGGTGGTGGCCAGAATTCTGATGGTTGCCGCCGAAGCCGCGCCCTTCGCGCACACAGGCGGCCTTTCCGAAGTGCTGCGCGCGTTTCCCAAAGCGCTGGCCGAAGCCGGAGAAGAGACCGTCGTCGTTCTGCCGCACTACCGCGGAACTGCGCTCGCCGACGAGCGTCCCGTCTATGAGCGCCTGCGCATCGCCGTCGGTCCGCATACTTTCGTGGCGAATATCCTGGAAGAGCGCGCCAAGGGAGTCCGCTATCTTTTCGTCCACATCCCGGAGTTGTATGATCGCGGCGGATTGTATGGCGACGAAAACGGTGATTTCCCGGACAATCACATCCGCTTCGCCGCGCTCTGCCAGGCCGCGCTGGGCGTGGCGCGCCATGTCTTCGTGCCCGACGTTATTCATTGCCACGACTGGCACGCCGCCTTGCTGCCGTTTCTGCTGAGGCGTATCTACAACTGCCATCCTGCCTACATCGGCCTGAAGACAGTGTTTACCATCCACAATTTGGGGTTTCAGGGCATTTTCCCCGAGAGCGTCGCAGACGACCTGGGCCTGCCCAAGCGTCTCCCGGAACGTCTCCAGGAGGATCCGCTACGTTTCTGGGGCCGCCTGAACTTGATGAAAGGGGCGCTCGCAACCAGTGATCTGCTGAGCACCGTGAGCCCGCGATACGCCGAGGAAATCCAGACGCCCGAGTTCGGCTTCGGCCTCGACCCGGTGCTGCGCGAGCGGAGCGCGTCGCTGCGCGGCATTTTGAACGGCGCCGATTGCGAATTCTGGAATCCGGAGACGGACAAACATTTGACCGCGCGCTTCAGTCGCGGCGATCCGGACGGCAAGCAGGAATGCAAGCGAGCTTTGCTCCAGGAGCTTGGTCTGCCGGCCGAGCGCGCAACCCGGCCGGTTATCGGAATTCTGTCGCGCTTCACCGCCCAAAAAGGGCTGGACCTGCTCATGAGAATTCCCCATGAACTGGTGGCCGAAAACGTCTCTCTGGTGGTCCTTGGGTCGGGCGAACAGCCGCTCGAAGACTTCTTCCGCTGGTTCGCCCAGGCCTATCCGGCCAAAGTTGCGGTCCGCTTCGGCTACGATGATGGCTTGGCCCATCGGCTCATTGCAGGCTCGGACCTGTTGCTGATGCCGAGCCGGTACGAGCCCTGCGGCTTGAATCAAATCTATGCCATGCGCTACGGCACCCTGCCGCTGGTGCGCGCTACCGGTGGCCTCGCCGACACGGTGGACGAAGACGCCGGGTTTCGCTTCGAGCGCTTCGACCCCTATGCCTTGCTCGCGTGCATCCGCGACGCTGTGCGTGCTTATGGCTCCGAGCGGTGGACAATGAAGAGGGAAGCGGCGATGCAGCGCGATTTCTCCTGGCGGCACAGCGCAGAAGATTACATCCGGCTCTACCGGCAGGCACTGGCCGGGGTGCATTGAATCAAAATAACGGAGAACTTCATCCATTGATTAGAGAGAAAAACTGATGGCTGGCGCGAATACACTAACCTTCACAGACGGGAGCTTCGACACAGACGTCCTGGGCTCCGAAATTCCGGTCCTGGTCGATTTTTGGGCCGAGTGGTGCGGCCCTTGCCGCATGATGGGCCCGACGGTAGACCAGGTGGCCACCGAATATGCCGGAAAGCTTAAGGTGGGCAAGGTAGACGTCGATTCCAATCAGCAGACGGCCTACCGCTACGGGATTCGCGGAATTCCCACCCTGCTTCTTTTCAAAGGCGGCAAAGTAGTCGATCAGAAAGTCGGGGCCATCGGCAAGCCCGAGTTTCAAAAGATGCTCGAGGCCCATCTGTAGCCCCCGCGGGGCAGCCTTTCGAGGCTGCGCGCGCCTTTGCCAGGGCGCGCCCGGTTTTTATGACCCTGCCCTCGTCCACTTTCCAAGGCTAAGTTTCCCTACACATTTTGCGGCAACCATGCCGATAAGGGAGTAGGGATCGGAACAAACGACTTGGAACGCGGAAAACGGGCAAATCGGATCTTGATCGCGGACGGGCAGTTGCTGTTCCGGCGCGGCTTGCGGGCGCTGCTTTCGGCTGAAGCCGACATGCAAGTGGTTGACGAAGCAGGCGATACGACTGAAGCTCTCCTGAAGGTGCAACACTATCGGCCGGATGTGCTGGTGATGGATTTGGCGCTGCTGGAGCAAGCCGGGTCCCCAGCGCCAGCAACCCTGCGCCAGGCCCAACCGGGACTGCCGATCTTGTTTCTGACCAAGGAAGACGGCCCGGAGCATCTGGAACTGGCGATATCGGCCGGGGCTCGCGGCTATATGCTCAAGAGCAGCGCTCCGGCGGAGATCGTGGCCGGCGTCCGTCGCGTGATCCTGCACGACGAACAGAACCCCCAGGCTCTCTCCTTGACGGCTTCCGACCTGCAAGCCTTGGCCGGCTCCAACCACGGATACACCCGGCCCGCGATGCTCACCCCGAGAGAGCGGGAAGTGATGCGGCTGCTCGCCGAGGGCCGTACCGTGCGCGAAGTTGCGGCCGAACTCGCCTTAAGCATCAAAACCATCGAAGCGCATAAGCTCAACTTAATGCGCAAACTGAATATCCACAACCGCGCAAGCCTGGTGGAATATGCTGTGCAACAAGGTATTGCCGTCCGCAATGAGCCTGCACCCGTCCTTGATTAATCACTAATTAAGCATTGGCCTCGGCGACGTCTTTTCTTCCCTTCTCGAAATACGCCTCGATCTCCTCGAGCGTTTTCCCCTTCGTTTCGGGCAGGAAAAATGCCGCCGTGATGAAGTAAATGACCGTAAATCCGGCGAAGAGGAAAAACATTATCGAGTACCCGTACTTTCCCACCGTGGGCAGGAAAACGGCCGCCAGCGTGGTAGATACTAGCTGATTAATGACCAGCGCAATACTCATGCCATTGGAGCGGATGCGGGTGGGCATCAATTCGGAAAGCGCTACCCACACGCAGGCGCCCGGCCCGAGGGCGAAGAAAGCCATGAACGCGTATAAGGCGATCGCCACGCCCCAGCCGTGGCTCGCACCGGGAATCGGACCGATGTAGGCGCGCTCGATTTTTAACGGCGCAGCGCGGGCGGCATCCACATTCGCAAATGGATTTTCCAGAACCGCCTCCAGCTTGTTGGCGGGCACGCAACTGCCTTGCGTGATTTTGATCGCGGTGGTAGCGTTTCCACCGGTGCGCGCAATGTTGGTGCCGCAGGTGAAATCTCCGTAGGAATAGAGAATCGTCAAAAAAGCGCGGTTGCTGTCGATCGAACTCCCCGCGTTTCCTTTGGCCGCCAGCAGACGGGCCGCTTCCACCGTATCGAAGCGCATGGAAAGCGTTTGGTTCGGCTGGACCATGGCTTGCACTGTCTCGCTGCGATTGACGCGGGATTCCCTGGTGCTCCAGAAGAGCAATCCCACCGCAACCAGCGACAAAATGACTCCTCCGCTTCCCAAGGTGAACAGAAACTTGCGCCCGCGCCGATCCACCAGCATAATGCCGACGATCGTAAACAGAAAATTCACCAGCGTGAATAAGACGTAGCCCCAGTGCGCCTCGATATCGGTCAAACCGCTTTGGATCAGGATGTTGGTGTTGAACCCGATGATGGAGTTCACACCGGTAGCCGTGTTGCAGAAGAGAATGATGCAGGCGAGCACAAACGGAATCACATATTTGCGCCGCAGCAGCGAGTCCTTGGCTTTCTTGCCCAGCGACCGGGCAGCGGTTCGGCCGGCCTCGATGGTCTCCATTTCGCGCAATTCGAGCGCCGCCTGCTCTGGGAGGCGAGAGCGGAGCAGCGCGGCATGGGCCGCCTCCCGCCGGCCGCGGCGGACCAGCCAGCGCGGAGATTCCGCCAGCATGAAGGCCCCGATCAAAAATGCAATGCCTGGCGGGAGCGAAACCCAGAAGATGCCGCGCCAAGCCATATCTTTATACGCGAACAGCGCGGCGGCGCTGGCGGTTTTGGCCACTTCCTCCACGCGATAGCTGAAGTAGATGCCGATGAGCGCCGCGGCCAGGATGCCGAGCGTCAGCAGCCATTGAAAGATAGCCGTTCCTCTCCCGCGGTGGGAGGCGGGCAAGCATTCAGCCAGATAAAGCGGCACCACGACGCCGATGAAGCCGCCGCTGACGCCCTGCAACAAGCGTCCGTAAAATAGCGGTCCGTAGC
>JBOGMI010000432.1:0-6012 GCA_050746645.1 Bryobacteraceae bacterium
GGGTGTTCGGGAGTTTGTCCTGATGTATGAAGACGTGCGTCGCGCGGCTTCACCAAGAAGCGCATTGTTGGATTTTCTGCAAAGCACTTATGAAGCCGGCGCGGTTCTTGGCCACTGGGATCGTGCAACGCTCGAAAGGACTGTATGAAAGCACAATGCTCGCATTTGGATCAGGTCAAAGTGACCGCAACCGATCAGCACCTCTGTGAGGAATGCGTGAAGAGCGGAGACCCATGGGTGCATCTGCGCATGTGCCTGACTTGTGGCCACGTCGGCTGCTGCGATTCGTCGAAGAACAAACACGCGACCAAACATTTTCATGCCACACAGCATCCGCTCATCCGCTCCATCGAGCCGGGAGAAGAGTGGGCTTGGTGCTATGTCGATCAGATGATGACGAATGCGCTATAGCAATTGCGCCGTGCTGAAGAAGAACGGAATTTCCTGTGCCGCGGTTTCGGGACTGTCGGAGCCGTGGACGGAGTTGCGCTCGATGTTTTCGGCGAAGCGCTTGCGGATGGTGCCCTCGGCCGCCTGAGCCGGGTTGGTGGCGCCCATCAGCTCGCGCCACTTAGCGATGGCGTTTTCGCGCTCCAGCACCAGGGCGAGCACCGGACCTTCGGTCATGAAGGTGACCAGTCCGGCGTAAAACGGGCGCTCTTTGTGAACCGTGTAGAAGGCTTCGGCTTCGCGGCGGGAGAGTCGCATTGTCTTCATAGCGGCGATACGAAAGCCGTTTTGCTCAATGAGCGCGAGGATGCTGCCCGTGTGGCCTTTGGCCACAGCGTCGGGTTTGACGATTGCAAAAGTACGTTCGAGAGCCATAGAAATTTAAGATTTTGAGAGAGCCTGCTGCATCTTTTCGCCCATCAGCGCCGGCGACGGGCAGACGAGAATGCCGGCATCTTTCATGGCGGCGAGCTTATCCGCGGCGCGGCCCGAGCTACCCGAGATGATGGCTCCGGCGTGGCCCATGCGGCGGCCGGGCGGCGCGGTCTGGCCGGCGATAAAGCCGACCACCGGCTTCTTCACATGCGCTTTGATGTAAGCCGCAGCGGTTTCTTCCGCGTTGCCGCCGATTTCGCCGATCATGATGATGGCGTGTGTATCCGGATCGTCGTTGAACAGCTTGATGGCGTCGGTGAAGCTGGTGCCGACGATGGGATCGCCGCCGATGCCGATGCAGGTCGATTGTCCGATGCCGGCTTTCGTGAGCTGGCCGACCGCTTCGTAGGTGAGCGTGCCGGAGCGGGACACGATGCCGACGTGACCCTGTTTGTGAATATGGCCGGGCATGATGCCGATCTTGCACTGGCCGGGCGTGATAACGCCGGGGCAATTCGGACCGATGAAACGCGTGGCGGGCTTTGCCTTCAGATAAGCCCAGACGCGGACCATGTCTACCACCGGAATCCCTTCGGTAATGCAGACGACTAGCGGCAGAGCGGCGTCGGCTGCTTCCATAATGGCGTCGGCGGCAAACGGCGGCGGAACGAAAATGACGGAAGCGTTCGCGCCCGTGGCCTTCACAGCCGCTTCGACAGTGTTGAAGACGGGCCGGTCGAGATGCTTTTGGCCGCCTTTGCCGGGCGTGGTGCCGCCGACGACATTGGTGCCGTATTCGATGGCCTGCTGGGCGTGAAAGGTGCCTTCGCGGCCGGTAAAGCCCTGGAAGAGGACGCGTGTGTTCTTGTTGACGAGAACGCTCATTGTGCCAGCCTCACGACTTTTTCGGCGGCATCTTTCATGCCGTCGGCCACGGTGAAGTTGAAACCGGATTCAGTCAGGATTTTCCGTCCCTTTTCAACGTTTGTTCCCTCCATGCGAACCACGATAGGCTTTTTGATCTCCAGTTCGCGCGCCGCGGAAACAACGCCGGTGGCGAGTGTGTCGCAGCGCAGAATGCCCCCGAAAATATTGATCAGCACCGCTTTGACAGCGGCATCGGAGAGCAGAATGCGAAATGCATTTTTGACTTGTTCGGCGCTGGCCCCGCCGCCTACGTCGAGAAAATTGGCGGGCTCGCCGCCGGCGTATTTAATGATGTCCATAGTGGCCATGGCAAGGCCCGCGCCGTTCACCATGCAGGCGATGTTGCCGTCAAGCTTGATGTAGTTCAGGCCGAAACGCGAGGCTTCGACTTCGAGCGGATCTTCTTCGTTGAGATCGCGCAGCTCGAGCAGATCCTTATGACGGTAGAGCGCGTTGTCGTCGAGGTTGATTTTGGCATCGAGCGCGAAGACCTTGCCTTCCTTGGTGAGAATAAAGGGATTGATTTCGGAAAGCGAGGCGTCGATGGCTTCGTAGGCTTTGGCGAGCGCGATCATGGCGGTTGCCGCGGCGTTTACGCTCGCAGTCGGAACGCCCATCTGGAACGCCAGCTTGCGCGCCTGAAACGGGCGCAGCCCGAAGCCAGGGAGCAGCGGCTCTCTCAAGATGAGTTCGGGCGTTTGGGCGGCGACCTCTTCGATCTCCATGCCGCCGGCTTTGGAGGCCATGAATACCGGCACGCCGAGGGCGCGATCGAGAACGATGCCGAGGTAGAGTTCCCGTTCGATGGGGAGGGTCTCTTCGATGAGCAGGCGCTGGACGACCCGGCCTTCGGGCCCCGTTTGGTGGGTCACGAGCGTCATGCCGATCATCTTTTTCGCGATTTCGGCGGCTTGGCTTGCGTTTTTCGCGATCTTTACGCCGCCGCCCTTGCCGCGCCCTCCGGCATGAATCTGCGCCTTGACCACAACGCTGCCGCCGATCGTCTTCGCGGCGGCTTCAGCCTCTTCGACGGTATAGGCGACTTCGCCGCGCGGGACAGGGACCTCGTACTTGGCGAGAATGGCCTTCGCCTGATACTCATGAATTTTCATAGCTGGGCTGGCGTCAGCCGGAAAAGCGCGGCGGAGGCCAATGGCCAGTGTAACGCGGCGCTGCTCTTTCCAAGCAGCCTCTACAACACACCCCAAGATTTTCCTAATTTCCCTGACGGTTCTGGCGCGTTTTTTGCGCATTGCAGAGTGAGCGTTCCCCCGCCTCGGAGGGCAGCTATAAGGTGAACGCAGAACGAAAAACACGCTTAGGAGGAAAAATGTATCGAATCACAAATCTTTCAAGGACGGCGCTGAAGCTGGCCTTGCTCTCGGCAGTGCTCGGAGCGGCAATCCCGATGTACGCCGACGCTGTGCTACAGGGAGAAGTACTTTTAGGTGCAGACCAGATCTATAACAGCTCGGACAATGTCACCGAGCCGCCGATTTCCCAGACATTGAACTGGACATGCAATACCTGCAGCAGCCATGAGCTGTCAGCGAGCGGTTCTTCGAGGGTCATCAATGGAGCGATGGGCGCTCAATCGACGGTCACCGTAAACAGCGGGTCCTCCGTCGTAGCCGTGTACAGCGATAGCGCGGCACAATTTGAAGATCATCTCACCATTGGCGGCGGAACCGGTTCGGGCTACCTCGATCTCACGTTCCTTCTCGATGGCTCGATGAGCAGTACGGGAACGGGAACCAACTACAGCCAGGCCAGTCTCGGCGTGCTCGATGTGGAAAATCCCTATACTTCGGTTAATGGGGGGGCGCTTTCCAACGGCAATCTTGCAATTTTTGATGCGAGCTCTGCGACTACGAATACCGTGGACTTCTATATCCAGTTCGACTTCGATACGCCATTCACGATTCAACCGTCGCTCTACACGTACGCTAGATACTTTAAGAGTGCTGATACGGCTCCTTATACGGCGACTGCGGATTTCTATTCCACGGCGACCGTCACCTCGGCGCGCGTGTACACGTCTCTCGGCAATCTGGATTCACCGCTAACCACCGCCAACATCGTCTCCGCGGACGGGTTTGAATATGGGCCGAATGGCCTGACCGTGGGTGGCGGCTTGACCACGGTTCCCGAACCTGGAACTTGGCTGCCGGTCCTGCTGGGGCTGGGCCTGCTCGGCTTCGCAAAAGGGAAATTCCTCCGCCGAAAGGGCGCTCGCGAGAGCGCCTGACTCCACTACTGCTCCGATTGCTACCGGGTGGAGCGAACAGTTCCCGGGCGGGACTTCCACCCGCTGTGAACCAGCGCCTTTCACGGCGCACGACGAATTTGGGTTAATCCGCGCCGGCGGCGCGCATTAACTCCGCGATGCTATCTACCATGCGCGTGTGGTGAGAGCCTGACCAATAGATGCGCCCGCATTCGAGGCATTTTTGAAATTCCGCGAATTGCTCCCAAATGCGTTCGGGCACGTGTTGGCGTACCGATTTTTTCGCGATCGGCGCGATCACGCCGTTGCAGGCCAGGCAGCGGGTAAACGGCCGGACGAAGCTTTGCAAATGGAAGCGCGCCACGATTTCCGCGGCCTGGCGCCGGCTGTCGGTCTCGCGCAGCCAGTAGCCGTGGGTAACCGCCGAACGTTTGAGTAATCCCCGGTCGCGTGTCAGCAGAATACGCTTCTCATCGCGCGAGATACGAGCCAGTTCCGCGTCGCTCGCGCAGCTTCGATAAGCGGTATCGAAGCCGAGCATACGCAGATATGCCGCCAGCTTGCCCAGATGCACATCCAGCACAAACTTCGGCTGCCGCAGCGGCTCGCGCCTGATCCGCAGTTCGGGAGTAACATCCAGCGCCTCGAAGACCGGGTACACGGCTATGCGATCTCCGTCGCGCACCGGATAGAAAAGATCGACCGAATTGCCGTTGACTAAGATCAGTTCGACTTCCGCGTGCGGAACGCCGAAGCTTTCGATCATGTCCTTGACGGATGGAGAGACGAAGCATTGCTTTTCTAGCGTTTGGAACCGCTGTGCGAGCGGAAGATGGTCATTCAACTCGGCATAAAAGCGAAAATACGCTCGCATATTCTTGCACTACGCTCGCGGCGCGCGCTGGGGGTGCGGGGTAACAGGCCACGAAAAACGATGGTCTGTCCCACACTCAGGCGCTCGAAGCGTTTACGGTTTCGCGCGTGTGCAGTTCCTGCAAACTCCAGACGCGGATGGGATCGCGGCGGCGGGAGGCGATGGCTTCGGCGGCTGCGCGTGCGCCGCTCATGGTGGTGATGCAAGGCGTTCGGTACAGCACCGCGTTTCTGCGAATGGTTTGCTCGTCGGGGAAGGAATGGCTGCCGGTCGTGGTGTAGATCACCAGTTTCAGTTTGCCGGCTTTCAATAGATCTACCGCGTTCGGACGGCCTTCGTTTACTTTGAACACGGTTTTTGCTTCGAGGCCCGCGGCTTTCAAAGCCGCTACGGTGCCGCGCGTGCCGAACAGTTCGAAACCGTAGTCGCGAAATTTCCTGGCCACTGCGACGGCTGCGGGCTTGTCGCGATCGTTCACGCTGATGAAGAGCGCGCCGCCGTCGGGAATCGGCGTTCCGGCGGCCACTTGCGCCTTGCCGAACGCTTCGCCGAAACTTTCGCCCACGCCCATCACTTCGCCGGTCGACCGCATCTCCGGCCCCAGCGCCGGATCCACTCCCGCAAATTTGGCGAAGGGAAATACCGGGCTCTTCACGAAGTAATTCGGTACTGAGAGCCTGCCGTTCACGATCCCGCCCGTCAGGTGCGCGAAATCGGTGAGCTTTTTCCCCAGCATCAGCCCGACCGCCAGCTTCGGCAGCGGCACACCGGCCGCTTTGCTGACGAACGGCACGGTGCGCGAGGCGCGAGGATTCACTTCCAGCACATAAACATCGCCGTTCTTCAGCGCATACTGCACGTTGACCAAGCCGATCACGTGCAGTGCCCGCGCCAGTTTTGCCGTGTACTGCTCAATGGTCTCCAGCGTCTTCTGGGGAATCGAAATGGAAGGCAGCACGCAGGAGCTGTCGCCGGAATGCACGCCCGCTTCTTCGATGTGTTCCATGATGCCCGCGATCAGCACGTTTTCTCCGTCGCAGAGCGCATCCACGTCCACTTCGGTTGCGTCTTCCAGAAATCGGTCGATCAGCACCGGCCGCTTCACCGAAAATTCCACCGCTTCCCGCATGTAGCGCCGCACCGTGTCTTCGTTGTACGC
>JBOGMI010000433.1:0-4616 GCA_050746645.1 Bryobacteraceae bacterium
GACGTTGCCTACCGCCAGCCTTTTTCATCCTTGCAGATGAAGTATTGCTTCATGACGCGTCCCCGGTTTCCGCACACGTATACTCGTGAGCATGGATCGTCGCGAATTGCTCACAGGATTGGCCGCATCAGCGCTGGGCGCAAGTGTTGCGCAGAGTGCTACTGTTTCTTCCAGCGTGTATCTCGAACTGAAAACCTGGCATCTGCACACCACTCACGAAAATCAGGGCAAGCGAGTGGCGGATTATCTGGAACATGGGCTGGAACCGGCGTTGCACCGGGCGGGCGCTGGGCTCATTGGCGCATTTGGCAACGTGATCGGTGAGGAGGGACCTTATTACGTGACCCTGGCGCAATATGACTCGCTGGCGAAGATGCAAAGCGTGCTTCAGGCTCTGGAGCACGATTCGGCGTATCAATCGGCGGTGGAAAAGCTGAGCGCGGGCCCGGGGCTGCCGTTTGTGCGCGTGGAAAGCAGCCTCTTGCGCAGCTTCGGACCGCGCGGCGGTGCGCATCGCGCGAAAGGCGAATCTTCGCATATCTTCGAGATGCGCACGTATGAATCGCAATCGTTCACGTCGGTGAAGCGCAAAATCTGGATGTTCGAGCACGGAGAGATCGATATCTTCGAGAAGCTCGGCATGAAGCCGGTATTTTTCGGCGAGCGGATCGTGGGGCCAAAGATGCCGTGCATCACTTATATGCTCACGTTCGACAGCCTGGGCGACCGGGAGAAGCTGTGGCACGAGTTCGGATCGAGCGCGGCATGGAAGAAGCTCAGCTCAAACCCGGAACTAAAGGACGCCGAAATCGTTGCAAACATCAGCAACGCTATTCTTCGGCCGCTCAAATTTTCGCAGATACGATAAGCCGAAATTAGTGATAGAATCCCGGTTACATGCTTGAAGTACGCGATGCGGCGCCGCCAACTGCTCCGGTGCCGCAGCACGTTCCTGAGGATTTGATCGCCGAGATCGAAGCGTTCCGCGCGCTATGCGGTGAACGCTACCGATTCAATTCGATTTGGGACAACGTTCTGAGTGTGTTCGGCATCTGCGTGTCTTTGGGCATCGTGGCCTGCGGCGTATACAAACGGAGCGATTATGCCGCGATCCTCGGCGGTCTGGTTGTGGCCATCGTCTCCGCGCAGCGTGCGTTCCCGTTCAACCAGCGGTGGCAGTTTTACCGCACTCTGCAAAGCCAGGCAGCGAACCTGCTCACGGAAGCGAAAAACGGCGTTTACGGCCTCGACAAAACCATTGCGGCGCTGAATGCCATGCGGTTGGATTTCGCGCAGCAGATACCCCGCGGGTCCAGCTTTCGCCCCGTCGGCAATACGGGCGGCGGCAAGTCCTCCGCAGAGTAGATTCCTGACTGAGAAAACAGGTGAGCAATGGCCAAAAACATTGTTTTATGTTTCGACGGCACCGGCAACGGCTTTGAAGACCCCAATACGGATTCAAATGTTGTCAAGCTTTATAGCAGCCTGGTCATCGACGCCAATCAAATCGGCTACTACCACCCCGGAGTGGGAACCATGGGCGCGCCGAATGCACGGGGGCGCGCCGGAAAGCAATGGTCGCGGATCAAGGGGCTGGCTTTCGGCGCCGGTCTCTTGAACATCGTCAGTGACGCCTACCGGTATCTGATGGACACATACGCCGATGGGGACCGGATCTTCGTGTTCGGATTCAGCAGGGGCGCTTACACTGCTCGCGCCTTTGCAAGCGTGCTTCATATATTCGGGCTGCTGTGCCCCGGAAATCACGGATGCATTCCGTACATATTGCGCATGTACTCCAAACACAGCCGGCAGGCCAATAGCAAAGAGCCCAGCTTCGGCGCCGACGAGCCATTCAAATGGGAGTTCTCCCACGGACACGAAGTCCGGATTCACTTCTGCGGTCTGTGGGACACGGTTAGCTCGTACGGGTGGATTTACCACCCGGTTAAGCTGCCGTTTGAGGAGCGCAACCCGATCATCGATATCGGACGCCATGCGGTCTCGATTGACGAGAGGCGCTGCTATTTTCAGGACAATCTCTGGGGGCAAAGCTATCCCGGACAGGATATTCGCCAGGCTTGGTTTTCCGGGGTTCATTCCGATGTGGGCGGCAGCTATCCCGAAAAAGAAAGCGGCCTGTCGAAAATCCCCCTGGAGTGGCTGTTTGTCGAGGCGCAGAAAGCAGGAGTCCGGATCGACGGCCAAAAGGCCAAAGTCGTGCTCGGCAGCGGCAAGCCGGTTCCCCCGGTTCCCGGTTTGCCTGCCTATGTCGTGACTGACCCCAATGCCTGTCGCCACAATTCCTTGCACGGCAAGTGGTGGGTGGCCGAATTTCTTCCTCATCTCGATCCTCAGAGCCGAGGGTTCCGGCTCTATATACCACTCGGACGCCGGCGAAAGATACCGCCGGGGTCACTGCTTCATGAGAGCGTGCTCTTGAGCAGGTGGAAGCCGGTAAATCTTCCAGAGCTTCCCGTCGAGCCATGGGTCCGCTACGGGGAAGACGTTTCCCAAATGCGGCCATTTCTCGGTGTCATCAGCCAAACACCGTAGAAACCCATCATATTTTCAACTTGCTCTTGACATACTACAAAAATAGTATATATTCGGATCGACAGGACCCTCGCCATGCCCGCGTACACGCGTGCGTAATGGTCCGAACGGTGTTAGGGAGCGCCGGCAAACAGGGTCATTGCTAAGACGGGCCTGTTCGGCCGCTTGGAAGAAGGAGATTGCCCTGTGCGCAGGCAGGGTGGCATTCTGGCTTTTGTCGCCGCGTTGGGAGCGTTTAGCTACGCCTCCCATACAGAGCGTCCGGCGGATACCGGGCGCCGGACGCAGGCGGCTGCTCTCCAACCAGCGCCGCAATCCCAGAGCGAATTGGCAGACACATTCAGCCAATTCGATAAATTTCGGACGTTTAAAATTGATTCCCGCTCCGATTCCAGAGGATTCTACTTACCAATCGTTTCACCTCGTGCTTCCTTCGACTGGGCGATCGCGACCGTTCCCGACCCCGAGCGCTCGCTCTTAACCCTCGATTTCGACCGCGAAATAGAAGCCATTCAACTCGCCGCGACCGACGCGCATTACCAATTCGAGAGATATTGGTTTCCTTGGAGCGCCGAGGCCGCAAGCTCGGGGGCAACAGGCGGAAATAAAGGCGCATCGTACGTCGCCACAGTTGGCCAGGGGCGGAAGGATTTACCTGGCGTTTTACTCTTCAGATCCGGCAAGTCCAATCAGAAACCCCTGGCTATTTTCCTGGTGGGCGAGACTCCCACCGGAGGTATCGCGGTAAGGCAGTTCCGCGCCGCGCTTTCTCTCGGGTCGTCGTTGGGGAATTCCGGGGCGGGAACCCTGCCCATCATCGGCCCCGGTTTTTCGGGCAGCCTCAATTCGCTGAGTAAGCTCATCCACTCGGACCCAAAGCTGTTCATGGTGAATACCTGGACTACCAGCCTTCACTCTCACAAGCAGTTCAGAAACCAGACAAATCGGCCAACGCACAATTTCGAGGTCGAGGACACCATAGCCATCAATGCCTTCGTCCATTACGTTCGCCATACCTGGCGCGACCAGGAGCCGATCGTCATTCTCACCGAAGAGCAGACCGCATTTGGAGCCGGCGTCACGGCCGGCAAATTAGCGCAAGCCGCGAGCGGCTGCTCAGTGAGAGGCAATGCCGCCGCGGCAGCCGGTGAAGTGATCCTCGATTCATGCGTATTCGCGGTTCCGTTCCCTCGTAATCTGTCGCGCCTGCGCAATGCCAGCGAGAGCCAGCAGCATATCTCCCGTTTCGACGACAATTCGCAGCCTTCCGAAGTTCCGCACATCGGACTCTTGCTCTCGCTCAAAGAAGAGCCGGGCGGCGGGGAGATCCCGACTTACTCGCGGCAGCAGACGCCCGTTTCTCAGGAATCTGTCCTCTTCACTATCGGAAGCCTGCTAAAAACGGGGGTCGTTCATTATGTCGGCATTTTCGCGACGGACCCGCTCGATACGCTCTTCCTCGCTCGTTACCTGCGCTCGGAATGCCCGAACGTGCGTCTGTTTGTGCCCAGCCCGGACCTGCTGTTCGAGCATGGTTCCGACGTCTCGGATTATTCGGGAATCCTTTCGTTGTCAAGATATCCACTGTTCCCGTTCTCCCAATTATGGAGCCGGGGACATAGCGGCATGCGAATCTTTCCCAGCGCGACGTCCGAAGCTATTTACAACGCGACGCTGGCAAGCGTCGCAGTCTTTAACGGACACGTGTCGAACGGGCGAGACGAATGGAATCCATTTAATGGCAGACGCAATCCCCTCTGGCTCACGGTTGCAGGCGGGAGCGGGTTTGAGCCGATCGCGGTTTTTGATTCAGCAGCGCCGTTTGCCGGTCCGACGCCCGCCATGTCCGGCCAGCCGGCGGATGCCAACTTCGTCTTCGAATACTGGCCGCTGTGGAGCTATTTGTTTACGGCCATTCTCCTATGCTGTGTGGGATATTGCGCTGCCGTTTCCATTGCAAAGCCGCTTGGCTCGCGCATATTTGCGGTGTTTTCAACCGATCCTCGGCAGTTCGAGAACTCGCGGCACGCCGCGGCGCACGCGCTTTTTTTATCCTGCAT
>JBOGMI010000434.1:0-1873 GCA_050746645.1 Bryobacteraceae bacterium
CCGGCATGGTTTGGGTCTATTATTCCGGCCAGATCTTCTTTCTAGGGGCCGAAATGACCCGTACCTTTGCGCAACGTTACGGTTCGCGCAAGCAGATGGTGAAAGCCGCCAGTGATACCGCTCCCGAGAAGCCGCCGGAGATTGTGAAACCGTCCGAAGCCTGAAGGACCGAGGCTTTAAGCGTGGGCTGAAGCCCACGCCAGCACGCTGAAGCGTGCGCCACAATTAAAATCAGCAACTTAGCAGTTAATTAAGTGGCATCGGGCGCCGAAAGGCCTGTTCCCACAAGGGATTAAGGATAAACTGTTTGCTGATGACCAGAAGGACTCTTGTAAGCTCACTTGCTTTTGCCGCGGCTCTGCGGCCCAAACCCGGTGATGCGGCGCCGAGAAGACAGTTCAAGGAATGGAACCCACGCCTGGGCGTGCTGGGGAAGTACACTCCGGCGAATGTGGAGTGGGCGCACGCGCAGGGCTTCACCAATATGATTCTGGGCCCGGACAGACGCACGGTGCTGCAGCCGCAGTCGATCACCGACGAGCAGATCCAGGAAATGCGTTCAGTCCTCGACAAAAATCATATGCACGTCTCCGCCTTGCAGGTGAGCGGCAATCACATCGATCCCGATCCGGAGAAGCGGGCGAAAATGAACGCCTACATCGTGAAAGTCATCGAGACCTGCGGCAAGCTCGGCGTGCCTTATATCGGTACGCAGTCGGGCAAAGATCCCTCAAAGCCGTTTTTGCAGCAGGTGGACGAGGTGAAACGGGTTTACACGGAAAAATATTTTCCGGCCTGTGAAAAGAACCATGTGCGCATCCTTTGGGAGCCATACCCGGAGGCGCCGAATCTGGCGACGAGTCCGGTCGGGTTCAGCGCGCTGTTCAAAGCTTTCGGAGATTCGCCTTATGTTGGCCTGCAATACGATCCATCGCACCTGGTGCGGCAGTTCATGGAACCCATCGAGTGCGAGCGCGAATTCGTCGACAAAATCTACGATGTGCATCTGAAAGACACCCAGATTATGTGGGACATCCTGCACGCCGGGGGGATCAATCCCGTAAACCATGCCCACTGGTGGCGCTACCGGATCCCCGGTATGGGCCAGATCGTCTGGCGCGATTTTTTCAGTGTTTTGCAGAACGTCGGATATTCCGGATCCATGAGCATCGAGCACGAAGATCCTCTTTATGGCGATAGGGACAATCCCGGGCCGGATTTCAGCGACGTCTACAGAGAAGGCTTCGTGATGGCTAAACGCTATCTAAATCAGTACGTTCCGCCGCATGTTCGAGTTAAGTAACCTGTATGTAACCTACTCCTGGTTGCATATACCGGAGTATTTAGGGTATATTCTCAAATAGTTCTAAAAAATTCGACTCAGGCGCGAGAATTGGTTTTTGCGCGCCTGTGCATTCTTTAAGGGGTAAGAAAGCTATGAGGAAGTGGGGAATTGCTTCGGCATTCCATTTGTGTTTTGCGGCGTTTCTGTGTCTGGCGTTTTGTATCACGGCGCTGGCGCAGTCCGACGTCGGTACGATTACCGGGTTTGTAAGAGATCCAAGCGGCGCGGTCGTACCCGGCGCGAAAGTCGCTATCAAGAGCGAGGCGACCGGGCAGACACGAAACGTCGTCACGGACGCATCCGGGCATTATTCGGTGACGAATCTTCTGCCGGGCCTTTATGCGATGACGGCGGAAGCGACCGGATTTAAGGCATTTACCAGTACACACAACAAACTGGATGCCAACACGAGCATTGAGCTGGATGCCAACCTGCAGGTGGGCGCGGCGACGCAAACCATTGAAGTGAGCGCGACGGCACAGCGGATACAGACCCAATCCGGCGCGGTGCAGAGCCAGATTTCGGCCA
>JBOGMI010000435.1:0-2053 GCA_050746645.1 Bryobacteraceae bacterium
TCGCTGACCGAGCCGCTGATGTGCAGCCGATAGTCCGGTGTCGCGCCGGGCGTCGAGCCGTACACGCCCGGGGTCAGCAGGACGAAGCTGAGCGGATTGCGCATGTCGCCGCTCATCGGCAGCGGCAAATTTTCGATCTCTCGCGGGGTAATCGTCGTGCCGATATCGCTGGTCTCGGATTCCACCGCTGCTGGACTGGCTTCCACCGTCACCGTCTGGGTCACCACGCCTGCCTTCATGGTGACGGTGAGCGCAAGCGTCTGCCCCACGCTTATAGGGATGTGCTGCTGTGCCGAGGTGGTGAAGCCGTTGGCCGTGGTCGTGAGCGTGTAGTTGCCGGGCGCCAGATCGACAAAACTGAATTGTCCCGACTTTCCCGAGGTGGATTTGGCGGTCACGCCCGTTGCCTCGTTGTTTAAAGTGAGCTGCGCCCCGGATACGGCCGCCTGCTGAGTGTCCTGCACTTGGCCTTTAATGGCGCCGCGGTTGGCCTGTGCCCACAGGCAACCCGGCAGAACCGCGGAAAGGGCGCACAATGCGAGTGCGGTGAAAGCCCACCTGAAACGTTCCATTATCAGGAATTGAATCACAGCTTAGGGTTGTTGTCAAGAGCTTTTCGACCTAGCAATGTAACGCTTCACATTTTCCCAGTACGGCGGTCCGCGGGATGGCGCCGTTTTGCCGCGATGGCGGCCAGTGCAACTGACCGCGATGGGTCTAAAGGTCTTTTTGTACCAAACTGCCGGGAAGTAGAGACACTTATGTAACGCTTCATCTATACTGTGTTCCAGGATTTCTTCGTGCCAGACCGATAGGAGAACTGGACTGCATTGTCAACCATCAAGGAAGTCGCCGAGCTTGCCGGAGTTTCGCTCGGAACCGCTTCGAACGTGATCCGGGGCGACCGGCGTGTGGGGAAGGCCCGCGCGGAGCGAGTGCTGGCGGCCGTCAAGCAGCTCGATTATCATCCCAACGAAGTTGCGCGGAGCCTAAAGGCTAAGCAGACTCGAATGCTCGGCCTGCTTGTGCCCGACATTACCAATCCGTTCTTCTCCGACGTGATCCGCGGCGCCGATGATGCGGGGCTCGAGCGCGGCTATCTGCTGTTCACCGCCAACAGCGACGAACAGGTCGAGCGTGAAAAACTTTTTGTCGCCGCGCTACGCTCGCGGCGGGTCGACGGCATCTTGCTGGCCGCCACGGCCAGCAAGAGCGAGGCTCATCTGGAAAGCGTGGCGGCGGCCGGCTTTCCCATCGTCTGCCTGGACCGCATGGCGCCGGGGCTGGCGGTGGATGGGGTGCTCGCAGACAACGTGCGCGGCGCACAGGAGTGCGTGCGCCATTTAGTCCGCGCCGGACATCGTAAAATCGCGATCGTCACCGGTGCGCTCGAACTGCAAATCGCCGACGAGCGGCTGACCGGTTATCGCGCCGCGCTCGAGGAGGCAGGCATTCCGGTTTCCGGCGATCTCATCATGGAAGGCAGCTTTCGCGAAGAGGCCGGCTATCGTCTGGGCAAGGATCTGCTGCTGCGCCGCGACCGTCCCAGCGCGATCTTCACCTCGAACGGGGTCATGATGCTCGGTCTGCTGCTGGCGCTCGACGAGATGGGCGTCCGCTGCCCGGAAGACATCGCGCTTGCCACCTTCGACGATCTGCCGTTCGCCCATTCCTTCCATCCGCATCTGACCGCGGTGGCGCAGCCGGGCAAGAGCATTGGCTACCAGGGAGCAAGCCTGCTGCTCGATCGTATCGAAGGCAGGCGCAGCGGCGACCCGGTGACGATCCGCATTCCGCCCGAACTGAAGATCCGCGAATCAACAAAGGGCTTCAAGTTTTCAGCGCCGGACCGCGACAAAGGCGCGATCCAGAAAAACTGAAAGTCTGGGCCGCGAATGGACACTGAACATGTTAAAAAACGCGCTGATCGCAATGCTTCTGTTACAGCCGGCCATGATTAGAAGGCGTAAATAAATAATATTTACAACTACCGTTCTATTGTGTTATCGGTTGGGCATGGATGTCGATGCGCAACTCGGCCGGTACTTCGCGG
>JBOGMI010000436.1:0-2663 GCA_050746645.1 Bryobacteraceae bacterium
GGCCGCTTCGCGCAACATCAATTCGCGCGCGGTGGAGGCCATGCGGCGCAAGATCGGCGCCATGGTGGGAGTGGTGCGGCTGCCGAAGGTTCCCATATCCCAGGGACAGCGCGACGTGTCGCCCATCACCAGATGCACCGATTGGGGCGTGCAGCGCAGTTCGCCCGCAACCGCTTGCGTCAGCGAAGTGCGCGCGTTTTGGCCCACCTCCACCTTGCCGGTGAAGGCGGTGATTTTGCCGTCCGGCGCAATGTGCAGCCATGCGGAAACGTTTTTCGGCAGCGGTTCGCGACCGGACTCCTGCGCCGGCAACACTTCGTCGGTGGCGAACAGAATCGCCAAACCTCCGCCGAGCGACTGCAGAAATACGCGCCGATCCATTTGCGTCTCAGCCGCGGCGCCTTGCGTCTCAACCATGGTGTGCTCCATTGGCTTCCATTGTGGGAGAGTGCGAGGCGCGCTGGACGGCAGCGATAATCCGGTTGTAAGTGCCGCAACGGCAGATATTGCCGTCGAGCGCTTGTTTGATCTCCGCCTTCGACGGCTTGGGTTTTTCGCGCAACAGCGCTGCGGAAGAAAGAATCATTCCCGCCGTGCAGTAGCCGCATTGCATGGCATCGCAGGCCATGAAGGCCTCTTGCAGCGGATGCAAACGGTCGCCATCGGCGAGTCCTTCGATAGTCGTGATCTCCTTGCCCTCGGCGCTGGCCACCGAAGTCTGGCACGAGCGGTGCGCCACACCGTCGAGAAGCACCGTGCAGGCGCCGCACTCGCCCTCGCCGCAGCCATATTTGGTTCCGGTCAGGTCGAGTTCTTCGCGAAGCACGTAGAGCAGCGGGCGGTTCGGGTCGCCGGAGATCTGAAAGCGTGCGCGGTTCACTCTCAGTTCCATAAGTTCATTCTAGGCTCTTTGAGCGCCATGTGAAAGAATGTTTGGAATGAAACGGCCGTTTGCCGCAGCAGTCTGGCGCGAACGGAACTGGTACGTATCTCAGTGCCTGGAAGTGGATGTCGCCAGTCAAGGCGAGAACGAAGAAGAGGCTCTGGCAAACTTGAAGGAAGCCCTGGAGCTCTATTTCGAGCAGCCGCAAGCCACCCGGCCCGCGAGAGTTCGTACTGTCGAGGTTGAGGTGGGCGCGGCTTAAGCCCAGCGTCATTTACGTAATCCCGGAGCAGTCGGGCTGAAAGCCCTCCGCAGGCTAGAAAGCCTGCCCCACCGTGGGGTCGGGCCTTTACGCGATCCCGAAATGCCGAAACCGAGCAGGGAGCGTCAGCGGCTTCGCCACAACTTTGCTATAAGACGTTCAAATGCCCGGCAGCAGAGTGATCGTCGCGCTGTGCACCGCTTTAGCGGCTGCGGCGCCCTTGCTGGCGCTCGACCCGCAAACGCCGCTCTGCCGCTATAGCCGCCAAACCTGGGGCATCGAAAGCGGCTTGCCGCAAACCACCGTCCACTCCATCGTGCAAACCAGGGACGGCTTTCTCTGGCTCGCCACCGAAGGCGGATTGGTCCGCTTCGACGGGCTTAACTTTAAAGTATTCGATACGCAAAACACCCCGCCTCTCAAGAGCAACGTTATTCTGAGCCTCGCCGCGGCCGGCAGCGGCGCGCTCTGGATCGGAACGGCGGACGGCCTTACCCGTTTCGTGGATCACAAATTTTCCACCTTCACGACGAAGAATGGCCTGCCGAGCAACAGCATCTGGTCTTTGACCGTAACGAACACCGGCGGCTTGCTTGTTCTCACCGCGAATGGCTTGGCGCGTTATACCGGAAGCGGTTTCAAGGCAACGGAATCAGGCAGTATTGCCGCAGTTGCCGAAGGGCCTCATGGCGCCCTGTGGACGGCCAATCCCAATGGTGTTCGGGGAGAATCGGTGCGGCTTCCGGCAAGCAATATCCAAACGCTCTACGCAGACCGCTCCGGCCGCCTTTGGATCGGGACATCGGACGGATTGAGCGTTTACCAAAACGGGAAGGTGCGCACTTATCGCATGCAAGACGGCTTGCCGGGCAATCGGATTACCGCGATTTACCAAGACCGCGAAGGAGTCGTCTGGGTGAGCACCGATCGCGGCATCGCGCGTATTACCAAGCAAGGCATCCAGCGCTTCGGCCGCAACAACTTCTTTGCCGCCAATCTTGTGCTCTGCTTCTTTGAAGACCGCGAGGGCGATCTCTGGATGGGCACCGATTCGGGCGGATTGGCGGTTCTGCGCGACAGCAAATTCTTCACTTACGGCAAACGGGAAGGCCTTTCCAACGATTTTGTTCGCTGCGTGTTTCAGGACGGCAAAGGGACCGTCTGGGTGGGGACCGATCGCGGCCTCGATCGTTTCCAAAACGGAAAATTTTCCGCGATTACAGCCGCGGACGGGCTCTCCAGCAACGTAATCTTCTCGCTGAGCGAGGATTCCCGCGGCGATCTGCTGGCCGGGACGCCGGACGGGCTGAATGTCCTTCATAACGGACACATCGCCATACTGACAGAAGCCGATGGTCTGCCCGATAACTTCGTGCGGTCTCTTTATAAAGATCGCGATGGATCGGTATGGATCGGCACCCGTGGCGGACTGACTCATTGGTCCGGACATCACTTCAAGACTTACGCCGAAGCCGACGGACTCGGCAGTAACTTAATCGGCGCGTTAGTAGAAGATCG
>JBOGMI010000437.1:0-2544 GCA_050746645.1 Bryobacteraceae bacterium
GCCCGGGATTTACTTCCGGCTCTTGCTGGTGGGCTACTTCGAAGGAATCGATTCGGAACGGGGTATCGCCTGGCGGGTGGCCGATTCGCTGGGTCTGCGGCAGTATCTGGGATTCGGGCTGGATGAGAGGACGCCAGACCACTCGACTATCTCCAGAACGCGGCGGCTGATCGACGTGGAAACGCATCGCAAGGTTTTCCTTTGGGTGCTGGGCGTATTGGCGGATCGTGGTTTGCTGAAAGGCAAAACGGTCGGAGTAGATGCGACGACGCTGGAAGCCAATGCGGCGATGCGGGCGATCGTGCGCCGGGATAACGGGGCCACTTACGACGAGTTTCTCACCGGGCTGGCGCAGCAATCCGGGATCGCAACTCCGAGCCGGGAGGACTTGGCCCGAGTGGACCGGAAAAGGAAGAAGAAGGGTTCCAACAAGGAGTGGACGAGCCCCAGCGATCCGGATGCGCGGATTACGAAGATGAAGGATGGGACCACGCACCTGGCCCACAAAGCCGAGCATGCGGTGGACATGGAGACGGGGGCGGTGATCGCAGTGACGCTGCAGGCCGCCGATCGGGGCGATACCACGACGATCAAAGAAACAGTGGCTGAAACTGCCGGGAATCTGGCTCATTTGATCGAGCGCGAAGCGGAGAAATCGCCGGCCGAAGAGCCACGAGTCAGTTTGAATCCTCTGGCCGAGGTGGTGGCCGACAAGGGCTATCACAGTGACGAGACGATGCTGGCCGTGAAAGAGGCGGCAGCGCGCAGTTATATTCCCGAACCAAAACGGCAGCGGCGCAACTGGGCGGGCAAGGCGGACGCAAAGAAAGCGGTGTACGCCAATCGACGGCGAGTCAAGGGCGGATACAGCAAGCGACTCATGAAGAAAAGAGGGGAACTGATTGAAAGGTCGTTTGCCCATTGCTACGAAACCGGTGCAATGCGGCGCGTGTTTCTGCGCGGCCGGGAAAATGTTTTGAAGCGCCAGTTGATTCACGTTGGGGCGTTCAATCTGAGCCTCATTTTCCGGCAGACTTTGGGCGCCGGGACCCCGCGAGAGCTTCGCAATCGGCAACAACGGGCTGTTTTCGTCATTCTCATCTTCAGAATTGCCCTTGGGATGCGTTCAGCGTGTTCCGCCGCGCGTTGCGAACTTATGCAGCGGTGGACTCGCCCCTTCCGCCGCTCCGGGCATCGCGATTGCTGCCCCCAAATTTCCGGGGGTTACGCCACGGGCTGCTAGGGAACAACAGGCTATCCCAGGAGTGGCATAACTGCGCCATCCAAACACTGCGAAGGGGCTGGGCACGCCCGTAGCTTTGCAAGAATCGTCGGCCATCCGGAGATTAGCCGGACTGAGCGGCGTTCTCATTCGTAATCGAAAACGACCGCTCGAAGCACCCTGCATATCATCGGTTTGCGCGTTTCCGTCGCCGTTACAGCAAATCGAGGCTATGAAACGGCTCGAAAACTGCGTCGCTTCAATGTGGACCTCCGGTAATAGCGTTCGCGGGATCGATCCGCCGATCAAGCAAGATCACCAAAGACCCGCAGGCTTGTGTTAGAGTTTTGCTCCGTTCGACAAGCGAATGGCTTCATCAGTAACCCATGCGGTCGCGAGCGCGGTCGCGCCGGATGAGCGCGGTTCGGTACCTGCCAGTATGGCTGAGACGAAATCCGCCACACACGGGTAGTGCAGGTTTTCATGAGGCGGCAGTTCCTCCTTGCCACCTGGATAGATTAGGACACCTGAGTTCAGGGGCGTCATTTCGATCTCACCGTCTGTGCCGCGGATTCGGAATTCGTCCCGCAAGACTCGAGAATGCCAGCGAACATCGACTACGCACCGAACGCCGGAATCGTACTCGACCATGACGGTCGCATTGTCCTCTACTGCATACTGATGAACGGCATTGGAAAGATGTGCCGTGGCCCGCATCGGATTGCCGAAGAAATAATTCATCAGGTCAATGCGATGGGAGGCTATATCGTACAACGGTCCTCCGCCCGCCATCGCGGGATCGATCAACCAACTCCGCTCGTCGTCAGGACTAGGGCAAAACCAGTAGTGCGAGGTAGCCTCAGCGAACACCGGTTCACCGATCGCTTTTAGACGGATCAGTTCAAGCGCACGAATCACCTTCGGATACATCCGACGATAGTACGCGATGCCGAGAATCCGGCCGACCTCGTCGGCTGTCCGCTGCATGGAGAGCGCCTCTTCATAGTTCATGGCCATTGGCTTCTCGCAGAGCACATGCCGGCCTGCGTGAAGGCTCGCGATCGTCTGCGGCGCATGCAGGATCACGGGACTGGCCACATAAACCGCGTCGCATTCCTGCTCAGCTAATGCGACCTCCAGAGATGTCCAGGCTGGCACACCGTATGGATTCGCCTTCGCCGGAGTTCGTGTGACGATGCCAGCTAACAAACTGCGAGGCTCCGCCAGAATTGCGGGTAGCACCCGCTTGGTCGTAATATCTCCCACGCCGATAACAATCCAGCGAATCGCCACAGATTCAAATATAACGGCGAGCGAAAGTC
>JBOGMI010000438.1:0-1132 GCA_050746645.1 Bryobacteraceae bacterium
CTGATGCGGTTCGATCATTCCGGCGCAGTCTCCGGCGGGATGTTCGATGAGAGCTGGCGGCGGTTCGTCATCAAGATGGCTACCGGCTCCGGGAAGACCAAGGTCCTGAGCCTTGCGCTCGCCTGGAGCTTCTTTCACAAAACGTACGAACCCGGCTCGGAGCTGGCGCGGAACTTTCTGGTGATCGCGCCGAACATCATCGTGCTGGATCGAATCCGCAAGGACTTCGACGGGTTGCGCATCTTCCTCAAAGACGATCCGATTCTGCCGGAGAACGGGGTAGACGGCCGCAATTGGCGGGACGACTTTCAACTGATACTGCACGTGCAGGACGATGTGCGCGTGACGCGGAAGACGGGAAATATCTTCCTGACGAACATCCACCGCGTCTACGCGGGAGACGACATACCGCCTTCGCCCGACGATGACAACACCATGGACTACTTTCTGGGCCCGCGGCCAACCGGCGCCACGACAGACTCCAAGGTGGACCTGGGCACGATTGTGCGCGAAGTTGATGAGCTGATGGTGCTGAACGATGAGGCGCACCATATCCACGATCCGAAGATGGCGTGGTTCAAATCGATTGAGGATATTCACAACCGGCTGTTGCAGAAGGACGCGGCTTTGTCGCTGCAGGTGGACGTGACGGCAACTCCGCGTCACGACGGTGGAGCTATTTTCGTGCAGACGGTGGCGGACTATCCCCTGGTCGAGGCCATCGCTCAGAACGTCGTCAAGCATCCGGTGCTGCCGGACGCCCCAAGCCGGGCCAAGCTGGTAGAGCGGCAGAGCGCCAAGTACACCGAGAAGTATGCCGACTATATCGACCTGGGCGTCGTCGAGTGGCGGAAGGCGTATGAAGAGCACGAAAAGATGGGCAAGAAGGCCATTCTTTTCGTCATGACGGACGATACGCGCAACTGCGACGATGTGGCGGAATACCTGAGAGGACATTATCCGGACTTGGCCGGAGATGCTACGCTCGTGATCCACACCAACAAAAGCGGCGAGATATCTGAGTCAACCTCCGGGAAGAACAAGGAAGAGCTGGACAGGCTTCGCGAGCAGGCGAACTCGATCGACAGCCCGGCCAGCCCTGCCAAAGCCATCGTCTCCGTGATGATGCTGA
>JBOGMI010000439.1:0-4557 GCA_050746645.1 Bryobacteraceae bacterium
TCAGCGATCGGCGATAATTCGAACTCATCGTGCGGACTACGAATCTCTTGTTCGAGCCGGAGCGAAAGGGCCAGCTCGCTGCGCTTCGCTTCGACGATTTTGAGGTGCCGGATCCGGTCAATCGCCTTACGCCGGGCAGTGGTCGTAAGCCACGCGCCCGGCGATGTCGGTACGCCGTCCTCGGACCACACTTCGAGTGCGGTTGTAAACGCGTCCTGAAGAGCATCCTCCGCGAGATCAAAGTCGCCCAGGATGCGAATCAGCGTTGCCAGTACCGCGCGCGACTCCTCACGGAAAACCCGGTCGAGAGTGTTCCCGGCTTGGCTCATCTACATTTCCGGGATGTTCATCAGGGGACGGATTTCGATCGAACCAGTTCGAGCATCCGGTATCCTCGCGGCCCACGCCATGGCCTCATCCAGGTCTTTCACGTCGATCACGTAGATGCCGCCAAGCTGCTCTTTCGTGTCCGCGAACGGGCCATCGGTGGGGATCGTTTTGCCGTCACGCACTCTTATCGTAGTAGCAGTGGGCGTCGGATCGAGCGGCTCACAGGAAATCATCTTGCCGGACTTCTTGAGTTCTAAACTGTAATTCCAGTACTCGGTGTAGATGCTCTCTTGCTCCTGCTTGGACTTCTCAGCCCAGTTCTTCTCGGCAGCATAGATTAGCAGCGCGTATTTCATACCCAACTCCTTTCATTGAATCCGACGATTGAGCGCAATCTAGAATGACACCTCAGCCAAGAAAAACAGAAAAAATTGGATTCGGCGGCTCGTCCGTTTGATCAGAACTGCAGAACGCCAGGACATTGGTGAGGTTGCCAAAGAGCAAAATCACCTAGAAGCACCGACCCACGTCGGAATTCGAAGGGCAGCCAATCAGTAAGATCTCCGTCGAATTCCAAAAAGCAGATCGCAGGCGGGGGCTCGTCGCGCACACTCCTCTGCCGCCGCACGTCGTTGATCAGCGCCTCGGGCGTGAAAACCGAGGTTTCCTGGACCGGATGAATGAGAATGGGAGGCGTCGAACGACTATTCATGCCTTCCGTTTATTCGACCAGGCAAAAACAATAGAGAAACTGCTGCTTGGTCCCGAATGGCGTTTCGTGCATCTCCTTGACGCTGTCAATTAGGCGGAAGCGCCTTCCGAACTCTCCATGCAGCGATTCGGGGGAGTAACGCTGGACGTCCAGTCCGCTGCACTTCGAAGGGCCTTCCGGTCCGAAGGCACCAATGATGACGTGTCCGCCCGCTTTGACGGATTTTCTTACACTTTCTACATAGGCGGCGCGATCAGCGGCCACAGTCAAGAAGTGAAACACCGCCCGATCGTGCCAAACGTCATAGCTGTCCGGCGGAAAGTCCAGCCTGGTAACATCCGCCATAATCCATTCGACATCGTCCGCCAACTCGCCAAGCCGCGTTTTCGTGACCTCCAACGCGTTCGAAGATATATCCAGAACCGATAGCATTCCATAGCCCCTTGCGAGCAAATCGTCTACGAGCGTCGATTCGCCGCCTCCGATGTCGATGATTCGGGACATACGATCAGGTGCTGCGCCTTCAATGAACGAGAGCGATGTCTCGAGGTGCGGTCGAAACCAGCTGACCTGATCGGGAGCCCTCGTCCCGTAGATGGCCTCCCAGTGTGCCTGGGTGTTAATCATGCAACTATTATCTATCTCCGCCAGACGGGACCACTCATGCTTGCATCCGAAAAGGCCATATCCTGCGTGATCGGCAATCAAGGCAGATCTCGTGCAGATGATAGAGTCACGGCTAGTCGCCAAGGGTAGAGCAGTGTTCGCAGTTGGCCGTAAAACGCGCAAATCGTTTTCTTGACTGTGATCGGCGGATCGGCGGGCGTTCTTCGCTCCTCGCGAGCAGCAAAGTGGCTGGAGCTGCATGTGTTGTGCTGCGGTAAGAATAGGACTATGCGAAAGAGGATAGTGGAGACGCACCTCGCTAAGCCACGCGGCGAACCGGACCAAGGCTGGCTTGATCTCGAACAGATCGCCACCGTCGAGGTCACCTCAGAAGATCCCAAGTTTCCCATTGAATCTGCTTTCGATCGGAGAGGCGGGCCTGGCTGGCGGGCTTCGCAGAAAGGTGAACAGCAGATTCGGATTATCTTTGATGAACCTATGTCGCTACACCACATTCAACTTCGTTTCCATGAAGCCGAGTGCCAGCGAACACAGGAGTTCACTCTTCGATGGTCATCTGCCGCAGGTGGGCCGGCGAACGAAATTGTCCGCCAACAATGGAATTTTAGCCCCACCGGCTCAACAACAGAAATTGAAGATTATGCGATTGACTTGAGCGCCGTGTCCGTCCTGGAACTCACGATTCGGCCCGATCTAGGCCATCGCGAACGAGTTGCGACGCTCACTGCCTGGCATCTGCGCTGATCCCGTCGGCGCGATGCGGCTGGCTTGGCGGGCAGACTGGCGCCTGCATGGCGCTTAGCGGAATCATGCTCGCGCCGGTAAGGGTTCTGCGAAGCTAAGCTCATGCCCGTCCGGATCAAGGACATGAAAGAAACGCTCACCCCAAGGTGCATCTTTCGGCGGCTGAGGCTCTAGCCCGTGTTCCCGCAACGCCCGATACTGCTCATCCACGTCATCGACTCGGAAAATGACTCTGCCCCACCACCGGTGCTCGTATTCCGAACTCGCGACCAAGTTGACGAAAGCTTCGCCCGCTTTCAAGCTACTGAACTCCGCACGATCGCCGCCGTACAGCAACTCGAATCCAAGCTTCTCGTAGAATTCGATGGAACGAGCCATGTCACGGACGGCGAACGTCACCGCACTGATGTGCTGGATCGCCCGTGTCCTTTTCACAGCACAAGTATGAACGAGCATCTAACGTTTCCCGGCGCCGATCAGATTGAACAGCAAACGGAGAGGCAGCAGGAAGACTCGCCGACTACGTAGCGAAGGGAAATGGTTAAGGCAACCGATTGCCATTGATCGCCGGGACCGGCGGGCATACTGAACCAAACACCCGCATAAGACGCTGTCCTTTGGGGGACGAAATCTATGAACCGAGTTCCGGGCGAGGGGATGGATCTTTGCCGCGTACCATCAGGAAATGTTCATGACCGAGCTTCGGGAGCAATTCGGCGAAATCGACATCTATCTTTTCGATCAACTTCTTCGCGGTCGTGTTGCGCCTGGTATGCGGATACTGGATGCGGGATGCGGTTCCGGCCGCAATCTGGTTTATCTCTTGCGTCAGGGGTATGAGGTCTTTGGCGTGGATCGAGATCCACAGAGCGTGAACGATGTGCGCCGCTTGGCGGCGACGCTGGCGCCGCACTTGCCGCCCGGTAACTTTCGTGCGGAGGGCGTCGAATCCATGTCCTTCCCCAACGCTTTCGCTGACGTAGTGATTAGTAGCGCCGTTCTCCACTTTGCGCTGGATGACAATCAATTCCAACACATGCTGAAGGGTACTTGGCGAGTGCTGAAACCGGGCGGATTACTATTCTGCCGGCTTGCTTCTTCCATCGGCTTGGAGCACCAGGTGATGCGAGTCACAGGCCGCCGATTTCTTCTGCCGGACGGCTCAGAACGATATTTGGTCGACGAGGCGCTGCTGACTCACGCCGTAAACGACCTGGGCGGACAAATGATTGACCCTCTGAAGACTACTGTGGTTCAGAATGAGCGGTGTATGACGACGTGGGTGGTGCGGAGAAGCGGGTGACGTGTTGGCGCGGGGGAAGCCCGATTCCAATAAACAGCGGCGGATCCGCAGCGGCGCTTGTCCGGGATGCCGATATGCGTCAAAGCGGATTCCTCTACCCTGGGCCGTTACACAGGGTGGGCTTGATTGTCCACCAGTCTCCCTGATGACCCGCCATGGGCCACCGCTCTGGCTTGGGCCGAGCGGAGGGGACACGCAGAGGTCGCCGAGGTCCTGCGGAAGTTTGGCGCCACCAGATAAGCCGAACCGGCCCTTTGGCACACATTGTTCTTCGGCAATACCTGTCGCTCGATTCTGATTGGGGAAAACCGCGTGCAATGTCTTCGCCCGCATAGATTGCGGGCGGCGGAGCCGACGTTTTTCGGAACTACGATGGCCCCGAAAGTCGAGTCGCTGAGGGCTCGTGTTTACGTTCCCCCCCCAAGTCCGTTGCCGGAATATGGCAACCGGGTTCCTGATCCAGGTCGGGAACGTAGGCCGTGTGTAGTCGCGAAGGGTTTACGAATCACAGATCCGTGGATCAGCCACTCTGACGGGAAACGCGCAAATCGTAGATGTGGGGTCGGTCGGGGACTTCGCGCTGGTTTCCCGCCTCGCCCGAAGGGACCACACCCCTACGAAACGCTCCGCCGCGAGAGAGCGAATCGAGCGCCCGCATCCACTGAGTCGTCCATATCAGCGCTCAAGTGCTATAGATTCGGAGGCGGTGCCACGAACTCTGGGCAAAGGATTGGTTAAAGTAAAGGTTCTGGACCAGAAGGGAAGGCTCGGAAGTGCTTGATAATATTGGCTCCTCAGGTAGGATTCGAACCTACAACCCTTCGGTTAACAGCCGAATTTC
>JBOGMI010000440.1:0-6330 GCA_050746645.1 Bryobacteraceae bacterium
AGCAGAATGCGCGCTGGTTCATCGAAGAATGGTCCGCGGGCGAAGTGGTGAGGAATGAATTCGGCGAGCATTTTCAGACCGAGCGGCTGTTTCCGGCCCACAAACGGCATGGATCCGCCGATATTGGCGGTTTAGCCGAACTTCCCAAGGACCTGCTCGATGCGGCCGGCGACGGCGAGATTCCCCCGGTTCATTGCGAGCGCTGGGCCTTTCTCGACACCGAAACCACCGGTTTGATCGGCGGCTCGGGTACGTACGCGTTTTTGATCGGAGTGGGACGCATCGCGCGTGACGGCTTTCGCGTGCGCCAGTTTTTTGTGCGTGAGTACATCGAGGAAGGAAGCGTGCTTGACGCGCTCGCGGATCACCTTCGCGAGTTCGAGATTCTCATCACGTACAACGGCAAGAGCTACGACCAGCCGCTGCTCGAGAAGCGCTACCGGCTCGCACACAGAGAGCCGCCATTCGCCCGGCTGGCGCATTTCGATCTGCTGCCGAGCGCGCGCAGACTCTGGAAATTGCGGTTGCAGGATTGCCGCCTGACTCGGCTCGAACAACGGCTGTTGGGTCTTCACCGGGAAGGCGACCTGCCCGGCGAACTGATTCCTTATGTCTATTTCGAATACCTGCATTCGCAAGAGGCCCAGCGGCTGGTGCCGATTTTCCATCACAATGCGATGGACATTCTGACGCTTGCCTGCCTGACCGCCGTCGTGCCGGCGGCGTTTCGGAATCCGGATCGGGAAGGTTTGGCGCATGCCGGCGTGCATCGCGCTGAAGACCTGGCGGCCATCGCGCGATGGCTCCTCTCGGCCGGCCGGCACACAGAAGCGCTGGAGCTGTTTCGCTGCGCGCTCTCGGCCGGACTTCCGGATGCGATCGCCTTTCGTACTCTGTGGGATGTCGCCCGGCTCGAAAAGAAGCTCGGCAGAGCAAATGCGGCCGTGCCGGCACTCACCGAGATCGCATCCTGCCTCAACGAATATCGGAGCCGGGCGCTCGAAGAGCTGGCAAAACACTACGAGCGCCAGGAGAAGAACTATCCCCTGGCGCTCGAGTTTACCAGCCGGGCACTCGCCTGCGGAAGCTCAGCCGCGCTCCTTCGGCGTAAGGCGCGTTTGGAGAAGAAAGACGGTTGAGCATCTCCGCCGCGTTACTTGCCTTTGCCGCTAAACAACTGGTGGACGCGATTGCTTAGTTCCCGCTGCGAAATGTGGCCAGCGTTCCCGTGCTCTTGGTGTCCTCCATGCCACCCGTGGTGTCCGCGGTGGATTGGAATGTAGTAGCGGCCGTAACTATAGGGCGCATAGAAACCCCATCCGAACGGCCGATACGGATAGGCATAGGGATATCCGTACACCGAGAGGAATGCGTACGAGTTCCAATAAGGCGCCCAGTACCAGCCCGGGCCATACCATCCGCCGTTCCTGACGACTTCATTTGCCGCCGCTTGATTGGCTTCCATTTGAGCCCGGCTTCGCGCCTTGCTCCACACATAAAGCTCCTGGTGTCGGACCGCATCCTTGCTGAAGTTGCGCCACTTCAGCGGCTTTGCGCTTGCCAATAGGACCTCGTGTCCGCCGCGGAGAATGCGGTTGCCGTTGGCCTCGACCACATTCACTTTGCCGTCCATTACCTTGACGGCTTTTTGGTTCATATTGAAGTCGTACAGGCCTTTCTTCAGAATCTGGGTCGTTGCTCCGTGCATTTCTACCGCAAGGTCGGTGCCTTTCATCAGATGCTCGACTTCCAGCATGGCTTTCCCGTGCAGCAGTTGCACTTTGGTAGCGGCAAGTCCCGCATTCAGCATGCGCATTTCGCTATCGTGCCCAAGGCGCACATACGCGCCCGGGGTGAGCAAGACCTCGACAAACCCGTTTTGGGAAGTCTCCAAGACCTGCCCCGAACTCAACATGGCGGTACCCGCCGATTGCGAGGGAAGTGGCTGGCCATCGATGCTTGCCTGGCCCTCCACGTAGTTGACCATTCCCGGTCCGGCCTGAGCCGGCGGTTGGGGCGTCTGAGACACCGGTGCCGATGGATTGCCGGACCGCGCCGGTGGCGCAGTTGCATGGAAAGCTTGCCCGAAAGCAGCTATTGCCGAAGCGAGCAGAAGAGCGCCTACCTTCCGCCCGGCTTTTCCGTGTAATTTCATCTTCGCCTCCCCTACGTATTGGACGCATGGGGGCATGCCCGGGTCACAAGCACTTCCAAGGCGCCGGTTCGGCTATACTTGAATCGAATCTACCTTGCCAGGCATCACTTTCCGTTGGTGTGTTGCTGTACTTGCGGCTTGCATAGCCATTGTCGTGCTTCTCTGCCGAGTGAAGACACGGCGGCTCAAGAGCGGCTATGATCTGACTCTGAAAGAGCGTGCACGTGTAGCGAGCGAAGCGCACGATACGCTGCTGCGAGGGCTATCCGGAGTTACGGTACAGATGCAGGCACTGTGGAGCAGACTGCCTGCCTCGCCGGAAAAGCAGAGGCTGGGCGCAATCATCGCCGATGCGGGAAAATGCTGTGCCCGGGCGCGCCGATCTCAGCCGGCTAGTCATGGCGCCGGTATGAAGCGCACCGCATAGCCGCCGCCGGGTGCGAGTCTTATGTTCAAGTGTCGGCTGCTGTCGACCACTTGCTTAGTGATGCTCACGTTTTTCGGATGCACATCCGCATCGGCGGCGTCGGCATAAATTTCAGCCGTATATTTGCCGCTGCCCAGAAACGTGAGTGGCACGTCGAGAGTGCGCGGTGTCCAGTCGGTGATGCTGCCGAGGTACCAGTCTTTGCCCTTGCGGCGCGCCATGGTGATGTAGCGGCCGGGAAGGCCATTCAGCACTTTAGTTTCGTCCCACGTCGCTGGGCAATGCTTGATGAAGTTGAACGCGGGCTGGTTCGCGTAAGCTTGCGGCGCGTCGGAAACCATTTGAAACGGCGCCTCGAAGATGACATAGAGCGCGAGCTGTTGCGCCCGCGTTCCCATCACCATGGGACGAATGTTGCGCGCGACAAAATTCGCCCGCGTGACGTTGTCGAAACCACCGGGAGTATAATCCATCGGTCCCGCGAGCATCCGCGTGAAGGCAAGCGTCACGCGGTGCGCCGGCGTGTCCCGCATTCCGCCTTTGTTCCATTCCATGCCCATCACGCCTTCGTAGGAAAGCACGTTGGGGTAAGTGCGCTCGAGGCCGGTGGGTTTCGTTGCGCCGTGGAAATCCAGCATCAGATGATCTCTCGCCGCCTCTTCGGCCGCGCGGTAATAAAACTCGATCCCGTCCTGATTGTCGTGCTCGACGAAATCGATCTTCAGCCCGGCAACGCCCCATTTGTGGTAAAGCGGGAACGCCTCTTCCATCTGCGCCTGCACTTCACGCGTGGTGAGCCAGATCCACACCTTTACGTTCTTCTTGGCGGCATAGCGAACCACTTCCGGGACGTTCACGCGGCCGTTCATCTGGGTAATATCGCCCGGCTTCGACCATCCGGCATCGATGAGCATATAGGGGAACCCGGATTTCGCCGCAAAATCGACGTAGTATTTCATGGTCGCCGTCGTGAATGCCCGCTTGCCGTCGGGACCGATGCTGCCGCTCCACCAATTCCAGGAAGTCAGTCCTGCATGAATCCAG
Source organism: Bryobacteraceae bacterium (assembly GCA_050746645.1). Lineage (GTDB taxonomy): Bacteria > Acidobacteriota > Terriglobia > Bryobacterales > Bryobacteraceae > Bog-105. Next base: position 3,627 of record JBOGMI010000440.1, read on the forward strand.
GAAGTGTCTTTGATGGCCGACGGAGGGTTCAAGCTTGTAATCACATTCGACGCGACCAGCGTCCCCGGTTTGTCGCCCACCAGCAGAACGCGCCAGCCGGAATGATGCGGCAAGCTGCCGGTTACAACCACGTCCGGATCGTCGCCAGGAGCAAGCACGGAGACGAACTCATGATTGGACCAGCCCCCTCCGGGGTTCTTCAGATACATAGAACTGTAGCCGCGCAAATTCGCCTCGGTGATCGCCATCCACGCGACTCCCGGCACGTGCATGAGCAGCGGAAGCCCGATCAACACCGCTTTCGACAGGCCGTTCGAGGTCGCAAACGCACTCGCGTTGATCTTGGTGTAGTCGCTTTCGTACTGGGTGCGGAAGTGTGGCAGCATCAGCGCCCATACCGTGGCGTCTTTGGCGAGACGGAAATGCGTGTGCTCCTGAACCAGCCGGAACTCGTGCAATGAGTTCTGCGTAGGAACTACATAGCGGAACGCAACGGCATCGTTGTAGGCCCGCGCTTCGATCGCCAGCTTCAGGTGCATCCGTCCCGTGCCCTCGAGATCGAGCCGCAACGCATTGTAGTGGTTGCGCACCTCGCTGGCTTTGCCGGTAACCAGACGGTAAGTTTGATCGAACGTGGAGGGTTTTCGATCGACGATGCGCACGTTTGTGCCGAGAGCAGGCCAGCCCTGCAACGTCAACGAAAGATCGGAGCGCTCCATTAACGGCTTGCCTTTATACGTGACCGAATAGACAAGCTGACCGGACGGCGCCGGCTGCTTCTTCTGAACTGTCTCAAACGTGATCGCCAGCCGGCCATCGGGAGATTTGAGCGCCGCGCTTGCGGGCTGCGCCGCCGCGGTTGCGCTCAAAGCCAGAAAGCCGATCAGAAGAGAGACACCGATTCCATTGCGCATCTCTGCAACTATATCGTGTCCGCTGTCTTGATATCTGTCTTACTGAAATCGTTGCCCTTGAACAGCAGCGGTTCTTCACTCGCCTTGGCGAGCGCATACGCAAAGCAATCGCCGAAATTCAAGCCTCCGGGTGGCGGCCTTTTCCGAAATCGAGAAAAGCTTGCCGAGCCATGTGTGCCTGCTCGACGGTGACTGGCTCAACCGCAATTTCAGCCCGGCGAAGCAGGGTATCGGACTGACGGCCGCCTTCCGCACCTAGCTGGCCTTCCACGACCATCGAGATCTCGACGAAATTAGCTGCACTGATCCGGCATTGGGCAGTACCGTAGATGATTCTGGCGTAGCGAGCTGCATCAGGTTCTGCGAACAAAATCGCCACTAAGGCGGAGGTGTCCACAATCATTTCGGGAGGCCGTGTTCGTCGTAGAGAAGTTCGGCATGGTCCACATAAGGACGCTTAAGGTTTGCGGCAGCGCGCCTTCCGATTGCAAGCATTTCTTCCACGCTGGCCTTCTTTCGGCGGCTGGGCAAACGCTCAAAGCGTTCCCGCAAAGCTTCCGTTACCGCGTGCGTTATGGTTTCTCCGGTTTCCCGGGCGATAGCTGCCGCAAGGCGGTGAGCTTCCGGATCCTTGATGTTCAGCACATCTGCAGAGATACCATAATTTCTACACATCTACCAACTCGCAGGCTTCGCTGGCGAGCTGCGGCGGAGGCCGGGTTATCGGCTTGCGGCGCGGGCGCCCGATTTGAACTCTTCGAGCTCCGGCGACTGCATGTATTGCCAGCCGTCTCCTTCGTTCCACGGCCCGCGCTCGTCTTTTTCGCCGAAGTCTCCGCTCCCGGTGGAGTCGTTGAAGTACTTGTTGGTCCACTCAGGGTTCGGAGGAAGGTCGCCGATCGAAAAGGGCGCTCTTCCCAGGCTGTCCAGCGCGAACTGGAACGATTTCATGTGCGCGATTTCGCGAGTCATCAGGAAATTCAGCGCATCGATGGTGCCTTTATCCTGCGCGAAGTTGATCAGGTTCTCATAAGTGATCTTGGCGCGCGCCTCGGCGGCGATGTTGCTGCGCAGATCCACTTCCAACTGGCCGCTGATCTTGAGATAGTCGGCGGTCCAGGGATTCCCCGCCGAATTGTTCAAGGAAATTCCTCCTCCGCCCACGATGGCGATTAGAGGATCGGCTTCGGCCGCGCTTCTTTGCTTCTTCATCGGCTTCAGGTGCATGCGCGCGAGCGTCCCAATCACTTCCAGATGGCTCAGCTCTTCGGTTCCGATATCCATGAGCATGTCTTTGCGTCCGGGATCGTCGCAATTGATGCCCTGAATGGTGTATTGCATGGCGGCCGCCAGTTCTCCATTGGCGCCGCCGAACTGTTCGAGCAGCATGTTGCCAAAGCTGGGATCGGGCGTATCCACTCGAACCGTGTACATGAGTTTTTTCAGATGGTGATACATAATCGCTCCAGACGAAAATCTGATGTTTCGCGGCGCCGATTTCCGCACCGGGGAATGGTACTGGTGCTGCACGTGATACAAAGTAGCCGAGGTGTTCCGTTGACCAGACGTACATTTCTAAGCACCGGAGCCGCGGTGGCCGCGGGGCCGGGCATTGCGTTTTCGAAAACTTCTGCTTCAGTCGTGAAGGCGGCGCTCGCGATCGATACCAGCCAGATACAGGCAACGGTTCCGGCGAACTTTACCGGCCTCAGCTACGAAGCCGCGCAACTGGCGCACCCGGATTTCTTTTCGTCTTCCAATAAAAGATTGGCCGCCTTCGTGCGTACGCT
>JBOGMI010000441.1:0-1603 GCA_050746645.1 Bryobacteraceae bacterium
GCGGCATTATGGTATTGTAACCGGCTTGGTAGGTATATCGATGCGTTTAGGCTTGGCGCCGAAGAGCGCCCTTGTTGCACTATGTTCTTTTCTCTTTTGTATTGCTGCAGTTGCGCAGGCCCCGAAGCCTCCGACGGCGGCTTCCAAGAAGGCGGCGCCCGCGCGCGTCAGCCGCAGCATTGTCGCCGCCGATTTCACCAAAATCGATCCGGCGGCGGTCAAACAGGGGCAGACGATTTTTGAATCGCATTGTGCATTTTGCCACGGGGCGAACGCCAGGGGCGGCGAGAGCGGGCCGGATCTGCTGCGTTCGGACGTTGTGCTGAACGACGTGAAGGGAAAAAAAATTGCGCCCATCGTTCATGGCGCGCGGGTCAGTCAAGGCATGCCGAAATTCGATCTCTCCATGCAGCAGATCCAGGACATCGCCGCCTTTCTGCACCAGAGCATCCAGAATGCCGCTCTGCGCGGGACCTACAAGATTCTGAATGTCGTGACTGGCAATCCGCAAGCCGGCGAGGCCTACTTTAACGGAGCGGGCCGCTGCAATACATGCCACTCGGCCACCGGCGATCTGGCCCATATTGGTTCCAAATACAAGCCGGAGCAGCTTCAACAGAGATTCCTGATGCCACGGGAACACCACTGGCCACCTAGACCGGGTCCGGCTGCCAATCCCGTCATCGCGACCGTTACGCTCTCCAATGGAAAAACGTTTACGGGAGCGCTGGACCACATCGATGATTTCAATATCGCGCTTACAGACAGCAACGGCGATTACCATTCGTTTACTCGCAGCGGCGATGTTCCTAACGTAACCTTGAAAGACCCGCTCGCCTTCCATAAGGAAATGTTGACGAAATACACTGACGCCGATATTCACAACCTGACTGCTTATTTAGTGAGCCTTAAATAGCCATGCTGATCCGTTTCTTATTCTTCCTGATTCCCGCTGCCCTGATGGGGCAGATGCTCGATCCATCACTCTTGCTCAAGCCGCCGACGAACGCATGGCCCACTTACAACGGCGATTACACAGGGCGGCGTTTTAGCCCGCTGACGCAGATCAACCAATCGAGCATCAAGAAATTGAATCTGGCCTGGGTTTTCCGGGTGCGTCCTGGCGATACGCCCGGGTCGGTTGTGGGCGGAGTCGCCACCCCGGAGCAAGCGAAACAATTCGAACACGCCCGGTCCAACTACGTCATTAAAGCCACCCCGCTGATGGTGAACGGCATTCTGTACTTCACTACGCCCGATAATACCTTTGCCGTGGATGCGCGCTCCGGGCGCCAGCTCTGGCATTATTATTGGCGCAGCACCGGCGGCATCCACATCGGCAACCGCGGCGTCGGCATGTATGGCAATTGGTTATTTTTCGAGACGCCCGACAATTACGTGGTCTCGGTTGAGGCGAGAACGGGGAAAGAGCGCTGGCATCGGAAAATCGCCGATGTGAGGGAAGAGTATTTCTCCACGGCCGCGCCGGTCGTGGTCGGCGACCACGTGATGGTCGGCACGGGCGGAGATTCGCTTGATGTGCCAGGGTTTCTCGAAGCGCGCGACCCGGAGACGGGAAAGATTCAATGGCGCTGGTGGACCG
>JBOGMI010000442.1:0-1400 GCA_050746645.1 Bryobacteraceae bacterium
ATCCAGGCCAAAATCCAAAGGACGGACGACGCGGTTGGTATCGCGGAAACAGAGCGCATTTTCCCAGTTCTCCATCCAGGCGCCGTATCGGCGCGCAAACGGGCGCGGTGGAAACTTCATTTTGGAATGCGCTTCGCGCTGGATATGCTGTTCGCAGCCACTTGACTCCAGTTTAACGGGAAGGACGAGGGCGGTCGGGTGCCGGCCAAAATCCGCACGAAAAAACCAACATGATATCAAAGAGTTAGCTCGCAGGGCATTTTGGGGCACATCGTTTCTACCGTCAAGCCTTTAGGCGTCAATCAGCTTTGGGTAATGTCAAAATGCGGAAAATAACAGCCAAACATATTCTCGTCTTCCTGCTGGGGGCACTGCCGCTCTTCGCCGCGCCGCCGGTGGTCTCCAATATTTCGTTCCTCTACGGCTCGCACTCTTCAGTATCAGTAGTATTCGATATCAGCGCGACCGGCAACGATTTTCGCGTGCGTTACATCCCTGTCGCGCAAGGCTCTTGCGATCAAGGCAATGCGGCGGCCACTGTAGAGTTCTTCGGCTTTCCTAATCTCAGCGCAAAGTCGCTGACCGGATTGCAATTGCCGATTTCCGGTCTTGCGGCAAACACAAAATACGAATTTTGCCCCGAAGTCAGCAACGACAAAGGCCACACCTGGTCGATCACGGGCGGCTCGAATCCGGTTGGAGCCGATTTTACCACGCTTCCGCTTCCTGCGATTCACCCGGCTCTGCCGATCCATCCGGCGACTTTCGACACCAGCTACCCGGACACCACCCAGGGAACCTGCTGGAGCACTGGACAGCCGGGCTATTGCACGGTGACGATAACCGTGAATGGCACAAGCTGCACAAATCTGTCAGCGGATATGAATGCGGCGATCGCGCACCAAAAGACATCTGGGACCATCATTCAGATTCCGGCTGGGAGCGTATGTGAATATTTCGGTAACACGATCCATAACGGTGACAGCCGAAGCTGGACGCAGCTTTCTCCTGACGCCATTGCTTATAACCCCTCAAATGTCACGAACAATACAATCGCTCTAACCAATCATGGGCTAAGTGAAGGCCAAGGAGTTATGTTCTCCCAACAGGAAGAAATTCCGGGTAATGGGTATTTGCCCGGGGTTCCTAGCGGCGTTCATTGGGGATATATCTATTTTGTTCATGTAGTCGATGCTAATGACTTTCAGCTTTATCAGAACTGGGAACAGGAAACCGGCAGCGAAACCTCCGGGAAAACGTTTGTAGTTCTGAGCCGGCTGGCGGGCTGGGCCAGTTCGCCGGGAATCTCCGTCGGAGAAGAGATCGTCGGTTCCGGCATTCCATCCGGCACCACGATTTCCGCTATCGATTACAACGCCAAGACACTCACTCTTTCACAG
>JBOGMI010000443.1:0-5209 GCA_050746645.1 Bryobacteraceae bacterium
CTCTGGTGGCGCCAGACCGATCAGGTCCCTTATCCGACCGCTGTGCAAGGTAAAAACCGCTCCGATTCTGTTACCGCATCACTCACCCATGTCTTTAGCCCGACCATGACTAATGAAGTTGTCCTGGCCTACACCTTCGTTGGTTTTCCCAACGTGTTCGAGGACCCGTCGAAGGTGGATCGGAAAACGGTCGGCTATAACGATCCGACCCTATTTGGAAAGGGTGTATCCCAGATTCCGTCGTTTGGCGGAAGTGGCGGAGCGGGCGAGGCAGCTTTGGTCTTCATGCCGGGCGGCTTCGAAGCAGGCGGGCCTTCCGCCGGTCTCTACGCGAACAAGTACATGCCGAGTTTTAGCGACGACCTGACGAAGGTATGGGGTACTCACACCGTTAAACTCGGCTTCTTCTACGAATGGATCAGAAATGCACAGCCCGCTAACGAAGACACGAACGGCTATCTGCAATTTGTTCCGACCAATAACGCCAGCTTCACTTATGGCAATGCATATGCCGATGAAATCACAGGCAATGCTTCGCAATATACCGAGGCCAATTTCAATCGAATCAACGAGATTTCTTACAACACAATCGAAGGTTATATCGAGGATTCCTGGAAAGTAACGCCAAGATTGACTCTCCACTATGGGCTCCGGATTAGTCATTTCACTCCCTGGTCAGATGATGAAGGCTTTGGGTACTCTATCTTTCTGCCGAAGGAGTACAGTCCGGGCTGTACGAAATCGCCGACTTTCTGCGGATTTGAGTGGCACAGCCGGGACCATTCCGTTCCGCTTGGCGGCTTCCCCACAGCGACGGCATATTTGCAGCCTCGCTTCGGATTGGCGTACGATCTCACCGGCAAAGGGAACACCGTGCTGCGCGGCGGCTGGGGGCGCTTCTACTACCACAGCGGGCAGTTTACGAGCGGGCTCGAAACGGCAGCAGGCGAAGCAGTAGTGACGGTGACTCCGAGCAACCTCAGCCCGGCGGGCAATTTATTCGCCAGCCAGCTCGACTCGGTGCCGTTCACCGCTGCTCTTTCTGCTCCCAGCGCCGTCGACAGTAACGATGACCACCAGCCCTATACAGACAGCTACAGCTTCACCATTTCACAGCGCGTTACCCATAGCGCATTGCTCGACATAGGCTATGTCGGTAATCAGAGTCACGACATACAAAATGCCGGCGGAGCGGGCAGCAATCAGAACCTGGTCCCCGTTGGGGCCCTGCTTGGGCAGCCCAATCCGGCGACGGCGAACGCCAACAACTTCCGGCCCTATGTCGGCTACGGCGATATCAACCTGGCGACGAATAACCTCTACGCCAACTACAATGCGCTCCAAGCTAAATTTCTATACCAGCATACGCATTCCACTGTAAGTCTTAATTACACCTTTGGAAAGGCGCTGGGGATCGTGGGAGGAGGAACAACGCTGGGCGCTACCTCGGCAGCGCTGGACCCGTTCAATCTACGGAACAACTACGGCATCCAGCCCGGCAACCGCACACACATTTTTCATGCCGCTTACTCGTTCGACATGGGTAATCCTGTCCACAGCAACAAGTTTGTAGATGGCGTTTTGAACGGGTGGCAGATCTCCGGCATTGTCAACCTGGAGAGCGGTGCCAACCTCACCTACAACTCGGGATACAATTTCAATATGCAAACCGGCAGCGCAATCCTTCCCGGCTCGGTGAGCGCGGCCAATCCCAACGGCATCGCCATCTCGAACCAATCGATCTTGGGAACAAATGCAATTCAGCTCAACCCGATCCTGACTTGTAACCCAACGGCGAATCTCAAGTCACAGCAGTTCATCAATGGCGATTGCTTTACCTTACCCACGACGGTTGGCGTAAATGGACCAACCCTGCTGCCGGTCGTGTACGGGCCGGCATTTTTCGATGCCGACCTGGGACTGTTCAAGAATTTCAAAATCAGCGAGTCGAAAAAGCTACAGTTTCGCATTCAGGCCTACAATTTTCTGAATCATCCGAACTGGTCGTTCCCAAGCGGTACGAACAACCTGACTCTTGATTTTGCTCAGGATCCAACGACTGGAGCGATCACGCAAACCAATCCCGATTTCGGCCATACGACGGCGAAACAAGGTAATCGGATCGTCGAATTGGAGGCGAAATTTTTCTTCTAGCTGAGTTACCGATCTTTCGGTTTTTCGTGGCGCACGCACTCTTGCGTGCCGCGTCGAGACGAGTCTCGACGCCTGTTTGGCACGGTATCGAAATCACTGGGACAGCTCACTAGCTGAAGGCTGAAAACTGACAGCTTTCAGTCATCGGTGTTTGGCGGCATGTTGCGGGCGTTAGCGCTAGGAATTCTGTTTGCAGGGCTGCTCTTCTGCCAGAACGCACCACCGGGCAGCTTGCTTCAACAGGCAATCCAACTCCAGAAGTCGGGCGATGTCAAAGCCGCGGTTCGAGACTACCGGGAATTTCTTTCGGCAGATCCGGCGAACATCGTTGCGCTCTCAAATCTTGGTGTCCTGCTCGCGCATACGGGGCATTTCGACCAGGCGGCTGCCGAATACAAGAAAGCGCTGAAAATCGATCCGTCGAATGCGAGCATTCGGCTGAATCTCGGTCTGGCGTTCTACAAATCGGGCCGTGTCCCCGAGGCGGCAAAGATATTCGCAACTGCGCGCACGCTTGCTCCAGACAATATGCAGCTCACTCTGCTCCTGGCCGATTGCCGCTTGCGCATGGGAGATAATGCGGGCGTTGTCGCGCTGCTCGAACCGATTGAGAAGGAGAATGCGGATAACCTTGCCATTGCCTATCTACTCGGGACGGCATTGATTCGCAATCACCAGGTTGCCGAAGGCCAAAAGTTCGTGGATCGCATTTTGCGCCATGGAGATTCGGCGGCAGCGCATATGCTCTTGGGTGGCCAAATGTTTGCCGACGGCGATTATCCGGGTGCCATAAAGGAATTGCAAGTCGCAATTCAAAAAAATCCGAAGCTTCCCGGGGCGGAGTCGCTGTACGGGCAGGCATTGCTGTACACGGACGATCCGGATGCTGCAGGGCAGGCGTTCCGAAAAGAGCTGGCAGCCGATCCGAACGATTACGAATCGAATCTGCGTCTCGCCCAGATTCTGATTGAGCGCCGGAAATGGAAGTTGGCCGAGCCGCTTGTGGATCGTGCCTTACGGGTGAGGCCTCAGGCGGTCCCTCCGATGCTGGCTCTCGCGGACGTCGAGATCGGAGAGGCACGATTCCCCGAGGCCGAGGCGGAATTGACTCGCGCGGTCAAATTCGCGCCCCAATCCGCAGGCTTACACGAGCGGCTAGCCCGCGTCTATGCCGCTTTGCACAGGGGGCCTGAAGCGGCGCGCGAACGGCGCCTCGCAGCCCAACTGCGCGCCCAAATGGGATCTCGGGAGCGCGGCCCTGTTCCGGGTGATATCGCGCCTGCATTTACCGCCACTGAGCCCGGCTCGGAGCAGCGGGTGAGCCTCGACAAATTACGCCATCACGGCCCGGTTCTGCTGGTTTTCGGCAGTTACACGTGTCCGAACTTCCGCGCTGCGTCCGGCACTCTGAACCGGCTTTATGGCAAATTTAAAGGCCGGATCCCTTTTTATCTCATCTATATTCGCGAAGCTCACACGAGCGGCGGCTGGCAAAGCACGCGAAACGAGCGGGCTGGCATTTCGCTTCCGCCGGCAACCGATATGACCGAGCGAGCCGCCCACGCTGCACTTTGTGTGCGCAAATTGCACCTCCAGTTCCCTGCGTTGCTCGACAACAACCAGGGCAGCGCGGCCAAAGCTTACGCGGCTTGGCCGAGCAGCGCCTACGTGATCGGCGCGGACGGGCGCATCGTTTTCCGCACGGGCCTGACGGAACAGGAATTTAAGCCAAGCGAACTGCAAGCTGCCGTTCGAAAGGCAAGCGCTAAGATGCAGTAATCCGATGCTGCGGTACCTTGTTATCCTCTGTTTCGGTTTCGCCCTCTGGAGTCGGCCAATCTCGGCCGACGACATTCCAGCGGCTGCTGGCAAGGCGTTGGTAAAGGATGCAATCGCTAAGCAGAAAGCCGGCGACCTGAAAACGGCAGTGCGCGAATATCGCGAATTTCTGAAAATGCAGCCGCAAAGCGCAGCCGTGCGCTCCAACCTGGGTGCGGCACTGGCTGGTCTCGGGCAGTTCCAACAGGCAGTTACGGAATACAAAACCGCTTTGAAGGAATCGCCTACCCTGCCCGGAGCAGAGTTGAATCTTTCGCTTGCGTACTACAAAATGGGCCGGATCGCCGATGCCGCGACCGAACTGGTCAAGGTTCCCATAAGCGCGCCCGAAAAGGCACAGGCCACGCTCTTGCTGGCCGATTGTTATCTGCGCATGGGAAAGAACAAGGACGTGATCCGAGTGCTGACGCCGGTTCATGCCGCGCGCCCGAATGATCTTGCGGTGATTTATCTTCTTGGCACAGCGCTCATTCGCGACCACCAGGCAGCAAAGGGCGAGGTCCTGGTGAATCGTATCTTGAGTAACGGGAACTCTCCGGAAGCGTACATGATGCTGGGGAGCGCGAAAATGGGGGCGCACGATTTTGCAGGTGCGCGTGACGAGTTCGCCAAAGCCGTGGCGCTCGATCCGCATTTGCCGGAAGCGCACGGACTTTACGGGCAAGCGTTGGAAGCTACCGGCGACCCGGACGATGCGGTGAAGCAGTTCCGAGCCGAACTCGCCGTCGACCCCTATAATTATGAAGCCAACTTCCAGATTGGCGCCCTGTTGCACCAAGACGGCAAGAACAAGGCAGCCATGCCGCATTTCCTGCGCGCGCTCAATGTTCGCCCGGGGGATCTGGCGACTCGCTATCAATTCGCATTGATTGAGATAGACAAAGACGAGCTGCAGCAGGCACAGCGCGAACTGGAGGCCATCGTGAAAAAGGCGCCAGGCTTCCGTGCCGCTCACGTTTCGCTCGCAACCGTATATTTTCGAACTAAGGCGGTGCCGCAAAATAACATTAACTATATGAAATGTTTTGTGCGATTCTGGTCGTATGAATACGGCCAGCCTCAAGCAGGACGCCGCCTTGTTCCGGAGGGACTTGGGAACTCTTAACGAGGCGCAGCGCCGGTGGTTGGTAGCACGCGAAGCGCTGCGGCGGGGACGGGGCGGCATTCAGCGAATGGTGGAAGAGAGCAGTCTCTCCAAACCAACCATCCTGAAGGG
>JBOGMI010000444.1:0-1802 GCA_050746645.1 Bryobacteraceae bacterium
ACAGGATAACGGCGCCTGGTGCGGTCCTTCGAGCGACCTGGGACGCAGTGGCGTCACCAATGCGGATTGGCGATTGGTGGTCGGAGGCGACGGCCAATACGCCGTACCCGCGCCGAGCGATCCGCATATCGTCTATACCGATGCGCAGAACGGCTGGGTTTTACGACTGGACAAAAGCACTCATCTGGCGCCATTTCAGCGCCCGGTCTTGGAGACCTCGGAAGATATGCCGCCCTCCAAGCTCAACTATCGTTTTAACTGGACAGCGCCCCTTGCGGTTGCCCGGACGAATCCCGACCAAGTGTATCTCGGCGCCAACGTGCTGTTCCAATCGCTCGACGGCGGCAACACTTGGAAGGCGATCAGTGGGGACCTGACACGCAACGATAAGACCAAGCAGAACGATTCGGGTCACCCCATGGCGCACGATATCAGCGGAGCCGAAAATTACGACACCATTTTGAGCATCGCGATCGCGCCCACGGACCCGAAGGTCATTTGGGTGGGCACCGACGATGGCTATGTGCAACTGACGCGCAACGCAGGCAAGACCTGGACCAATGTGACCTCGCACATCCCCGGAGCGCCGCAGTGGGCGCGCGTTTACAAAATTGGCGCTTCGCCGTTCGACGCAGGGACGGCATACGTATCCTTTGATGCGCACATGCTCGGCGACCGAAACGCCTATGTCTACAAAACCTCCGATTACGGCCAGACCTGGCAAAGCATTGCCAACGGGCTTCCCGCTTCGCCCGTGTTTGTGGTGCGCGAAGATCCGAACCAGCGCGGCTTTCTGGCGCTGGGCAACGACCATGGATTGTTTTATTCCAGCGATGCGGGCGCGCATTGGCATAAATGGACCGCGCATTTCCCCACCGTGCCGGTTTTCGATTTGCAGTTCGATAAGGCGATGCACGATCTGATCGTGGCGACTCATGGGCGCGGGCTGTTCGTCTTCGACGATATCCGGCCCATCGAGCAGCTTACCTCTCAAATTGCAGCAGACGATTTCCACGTCTTCCAGGGCGGGACCGGAATTTTGTACCATCATTGGCAGTCGGACGAAGGGCAGCCCACGCCGTTCTCGGCCCCCAATGCGCCGGGCGGCGTGCCGATCGATTATTTGCTGAAAGCGAAGATCGAGCCCAGCGCCGAACAGAAAGCGCATCACCAAACACCGGTGAAAATCGTTGTCACCGATAGCGCCGGAACGACCGTTGCCACCCACTACGGCCCGTCGAACACGGGCATCAACCGGTTCATTTGGGACATGCGCTACAGCGGCACACGCCGCCTCCCTTCGGCGATTCCGCCCGAGCCGCCCCGGCCGGGCGCGCCTCCCGAGACCCGGTTCTTCACCCGCGGCCCGCTGGTCCTTCCCGGCGGATATAAGATCGCGGTCACAGTAGACGGAAAGGCCCAAACCACAACGGCAAAAGTGGAACCCGATCCCAATCTCCACATTCCGGAGAACAACTTCCGCGAAGTGGATGAGGCCGCGCTCCAGGAGCGCAGCGAATTCCGTGCGCTGAACGCGATGATCGAACGCCTCACTTCTCTAAAGCAGCAGCTCGATCATTTCCGCCATACCGCGGAATTTGAGCCCGTGCTGCAGCAGAAGTACACGCCGCTGTTTTCACAGGCGAAGGATCTGGAGAAAAAAATCGATTCGCTGAAGGCGACCGTCTACAATCCGAAAATCCAGCACAACGTCGAAGAAGACGATATCCACGCACTCACGGATTTTCACGGGCAGTTGCGCGGCGAAGCCGGAGATTTCGCATCGCGCTACGGCCAGCCGC
>JBOGMI010000445.1:0-4962 GCA_050746645.1 Bryobacteraceae bacterium
CACCATGGCAACTGCCAAACAAATCGCGGCCAATCGCCGCAACGCACAGAAATCCACTGGCCCCAAATCCGCCGAGACCAAGGCCAAAATCGCACAAAACGGCGTCAAACACGGCCTCTGCGCCAAATTCCGCGTCCTCAAAGAAGTCGAAAAGCAGGAAAACTTCGACGCTTTCCTGAATCAGCTCATCGAAGACGAACAGCCCGTCGGCGATGCCGAAATCGAACTGGTCGTCAAAATGGCCGAACATACCTGGCTCGCCAATCGCGTCGAAAACTCCCGAGCAGGCCAAAAACGGCGATATCCCCGTCGGCATCGAGGTGAAACCCCTCGAACTTTACATGCGCTACCACACCGCGCACGACCGTGCCTATCAACGCGCCTCCGCCGCGCTTCAGAAACGCAAGAAAGCACGCGAGTTAGCCGAAATTGGCTTTGCTTCGCAAAAACGCGCTGAGGCTGAAGAATCGCGTAAGATTCTGCCGTGGGGTCAGTCTTTCGAGGCTGCCGCCGCCTTTCCAGGCGGCGCTGTGGCGCGGTCTTTCGACCCAGCCGCTTTCGGCCAAAATTGCACCCCACAAAAAACGGGAGCCTGACATTTTGCCGCGCTCCCGCTACATTCCGAATCCAGGCGACCAGCTTCGTGTCCCCGAACCCGCCGCCTCGCCCTCTTCCTCCGCTACCAAACCGCGAACGGCCGCGGCGCATCTATAGGCGCATCTATAAAGGATTGAAGAAATAAGGGGTTGAAGAAATTTCGATGAAATGGCGTCCTCTGTTTTGCATCCAGAAAAGGGAGCTTGATCCCCGGCGAGATAGAGTACAAGAATGCGCATTCATCTGATTAATCCGAGCGATAATTCGTTTGGAATCGGCGTGATCACGCCCCGCTGGCTGTATGTACTGGCCGCGGCGACTCCGCGTGAATACGGCGATCCAGTCATTACCGATGAAACTCTCGAAAGACTCGAGCCGGATTCCATCCAGCCGGGGGATGTCGTGGGGATCGGCATTCATACACAAAATGCGCTGCGCGGGATGGCGCTGGGCCGGCTTGCGCGCGAACGCGGCGCTTTCGTCGTATTCGGTGGCGTGCACGCCACGCTTTATCCGGAAGAAGCGCTGGAGCTTGGACAGGCCCACGCGGTGGTAAAGGGCGACGGGGATGTGATCTGGCAGAAAGTGATTGCGGATCTGCTGGCGGGGCACGCGGAGAAGATCTACGACGGCGGGCGCATTGCCGGAGGCCAACTTTTGCCGGCGCGCTGGGATCTGGCGCCCCGCAAGCGCTATATGTGGGCCTCAGTGCAAACGGTGCGCGGATGCCCCAAGCATTGCTCGTTCTGCTCGGTCTGGCGTACCGACGGCCAGAAGCCAAGGCAACGCGGTGCGGACTCGGTGGTCGAGGAGATCGTGGAATTACGGCGGCTGGGGTTCCGCTTCATGACGCTTGCCGATGACAATTTCTACCCGGTCAGCCAAACCGACCTGAGGCTGGCGGAGAAGCAGCACAACACTGCCCGGCTGGCCGAGCTGAACGCGCTGCGTGCCGAGCGCCTCGATCTGATGGAGAAGATGGCCAAGCTGCCTTCGGATCTGGTGTTTTTCACCCAGATCACGATGGAAGCCGCTGAGGATCCGGAATTTCTGGAAGCCATGCACCGGGCGCACATCAAAGGCGCGCTGGTCGGGGTGGAATCGGTCACCAAAGAGGGGCTGAAGGCGGTCTTTAAGGACTTCAATTCCTCCGGCGCCGACCTGGTGCAGCGGCTCAGCCAGTTCCGGGAGCATGGCGTATACGTGCTCGGATCGTTTATTTTCGGACTTTCAACGGACCGCGAAGAAACCTTTGCGGCGACGGCCGACTTGGCCAAGAAAGCCGGCGTGGCCTTTGCTCAATTCGTGATGATCCAGCCTTTGCCGGGCACGGTTGATTTCGCGCGCTGGGAAAAGGAACTGGGCGACAACGCTCCCCGCGTGGACGGCATCCCCGTCACGCGCTATTGGCTGATTCCTTTTGAGAAGCGGCCGAACGTCTACCTGCCGCACAAAACCATGACACCGGAGGAGATCCGCAAAGGCACGCAATGGGTTTGGGATAAGTTTTATAGCCTCCCGGCCATTTGGCAGCGGTCTAAGTATGCTCCGCATCTCCGCGACCGCTTGGCGTTTATGTTTATCTCCCGGCTGTACCGGCAGATGTATGCAAAGACCGGCATAGCTACCGATAGCGCGCGGCGGCAAAAGGCGAACTGGCTGGCACGCAAATTGGTGATACCGTGCCAAAAGCTCTTTGCGGCGAAACCGATGCCGAACCTGCAAGTCCCGGTTTCCGGTCCGCCGGTTTCCAGGCCGCCATCGACGCTGGTGGCGATCACGCATTAGCGCCAAGGCCGGCGCGGAGGCCGGATGCAAGGCTAAATGCTGTCCATCAGCTCCTTCAGCCGCATGTACCCCGCTCGGCTTACAGGAACCTGTGAGCCGCCGGAAAGAATGGCCAGGCGGCTGTCTTTTGTATACGGCTCGATCTTCGCGACGCGCTCCAGGTTCACGATAAACGAGCGGTGTACGCGAACGAACAGCGAGGGATCGAGCGAAGCTTCCATGCCGGAGATGGTCTGCTGCTTCAGATAAGTTTTGCCGCCGCTGTGCAGCGCGACGTAATCGTCCTGGGCCTCGATGTAATCGATTTGAGAGACCGGAACAATGTGGACGCGCGCTCCGTCCTTCACGACAATACGTGGCGCATACTGCCCCGGCGCATGGGCGGCTTGCTTCAGCGCGGCGACCGCGGCCGGCGCTACGCGAGCCGAGGCGCGGCGCACGCGGTCTAGCGCGGCGCGGAAGCGCTCGATATCGAAGGGCTTCAAAAGATAATCGACCGCCGCCGCATCGAAGGCTCTCATCGCGTATTGATCGAACGCGGTGACAAAGACAACGGCGATCTCGCCTCCGATCAGCTCCAGAACTTCGAAGCCGTCGAGCTTGGGCATCTGAATATCCAGGAACAGCAGGTCTGGCCGGTGCTCGGCGACGGCTTTGACGGTATCGAAACCGTTGCCGGCTTCGGCGACTATCTCGAAATCCGGCTCGCCCGAAAGGTATTCGCGAATGAGGTGCCGGGAGAGGTCTTCGTCGTCGGCAATGATGGCGCGGATCTTCTGTGATGTGCTTACGCGGGGCTGCGCGCTTACGCCGGCCATGGCAGCTCCTTTGCAGCCTCGCGCCCGGTTTGGCAGGGCAAAGAAAGGATCACCCGATAGCGGTCCCGCTCGATTTCGATATCCAGCCGCGCCGCCGCGCCGAAGCGCGCTTGCAGGCGGCTGCGGACGCTGAGTAATCCGAAACCGCTGTGCGGTGCTGCCGGCGCTTCGGGATCGTAGGGATTTTCGATGGTTACTCGCACCGAATCGCGGGAGCGGCGCGTTTTCACCGCGATCTCTCCCCCGCACGCCAGCGTCGCGATTCCATGCTTGATCGCATTTTCAATCAGCGGCTGGACCAACAAGGGCGGAATCTGGCATTCGGCGCAGTTCGGGTCCACGTCTTCCCGCACGCACAGCCGCTGGCCGAAGCGGATCTGCTCGACTTGCAGATAGGTTTTAGCCAGCATCAGCTCCTCTCCGAAAGGGATGCTGAGGCGTTCGCCGAGCCGCAGCGAGTTGCGCAGAAACTCCGAAAGACGGATGCACATCTCGCGCGCTTTCGGCGGATCGATACTGGTGAGCGCGCTGATCGAATTCAGGCTATTGAACAGGAAATGCGGATTCACCTGCGCCTTGAGCGCCTTCAGTTCCGCCTCGCGCGAGAGCAGCTCGGCGCGCCGCGACGATTCGAACGCGAGCAGCGCATAGTGCATGGCGACGGAAAGGAGATAAAACAGAACAGATATTCCGGCCAGGAGCGGACCCGCCAGTTTCATATGGGCGGAAAGCCGCGGGAAAATGCCTCCACAGGCAACCACCGCAACATGAGCCACGATCAAAGCAATCGCGCTGCAACAAATCGCCGCCAGCAGATGATTGACGATGAGCTTCCACACCGGCGTCGAGCCCGGCGGAAGCATGCGGCAGGGATACCAGGCGCCCAGACAAACCACCGCCAGCGCCACGACCACGGGTACGGTGACGCAGACGGTTTCGCCGACACTGAGCCGGCCGGCGAGACCTAAATAGAATCCGAGCATGCAGCCAAGAATGGCCCAGGCCACCAGGTACAGCAGAAGATTATTTCTGTTGCTCAGGAGCGGATGCATGCAATGGCTTCAGTTCTTGACCACGACCGCTCCGAACACCGCCGCTCCGGTGATGACGAGCAGTGGCGGATTAAAGCCCGGAGCCGGACGCGGCGGGAGCGTCTTATCCTCATAGCCGCCAAAAATGCCCGCGCCGCGAACGCTCACCCGCCAGGTCTCCGGCACGCGGATGTTGATAGCTCCAAAAGTGGCGTTGGCCTCGATGGACGTCCCATTCGAGATTTGAGCATGGCGCAAGTCGATGTTGATTTCTCCAAAGACGCTGATCAGTTCCCCGCCCCGAAAATCCTGCGAGCTGATGGTGCGCTTCAAATTTCCGAAATAGACCTGCTCTTTGAGGATATGTTCGAAGGAGCGCGATTCCTCTTGCTGTTTTCCGGCATCAGCGCTGGGAGCAAATGCGAACGCCTGCGGGCGCTTGTGCGATTCGAGCGTTTTGATCAGAAGGAAGCCGCCGAAAATAATCAGCAGGATGGGCCAGGCGAAATCGGCAGCCATGAAGAAGAAGCCGAAATTATTGGCCAGAAGCCCGATTCCGACAATGATCAGAATGAAGCCACGAGGGTGGAACTTCACCCCGGGGCGCAGATCGTTTGCGAGATGCGACACGCCCATCGCGACCAGAATCAACGGCCAGTACGCCCAGATGTCCCGCACGGCGATCAGTCCAACGTTCGCGAAAAACAGGGCGGCGCCGGCACAAATCA
>JBOGMI010000446.1:0-14004 GCA_050746645.1 Bryobacteraceae bacterium
GGGAAATGCGAATTGCCGCCGTCGATGACGATATCGCCTTTCTCCAGATACGGCACAATTTGCTCGATCATTTTATCGACCGTGTCGCCCGCTTTGACCATGAGCATCACCCGTCGCGGCCGCTTCAGCGCCTGGACCAACTCTTCGATCGAATGAGCGCCGGTGACGTTGGTTCCTTTGGCTTCGTGGGCCAGAAAGTCATCCACTTTGGACACAGTGCGGTTAAAAACGCGGACACGATAGCCGTGGTCGTTCATATTGAGGACGAGATTCTGCCCCATGACGGCGAGGCCGATGAGTCCGATATCGCATTGCCCGTTTTGCATAGTTCTCCCGAAAAATCGAAGTTCGCTCAGCGCCGCGACCGATGGTGGGCGGGTTTGCGCTCCGAGGTTTTATAAAGATTGTGCGCGCTATTGACCAGCGCGAGGTGCGAAAAGGCTTGAGGGAAATTGCCCAGCATGCGGCGCTCTTCCGGATCGTATTCCTCCGAGAGCAGCCCGACATCGTTGCGCAGCGAGAGCAGCCGCTCGAATAGTTCGTGCGCTTCCTCCATCCGGCCTTGCAAGACGTAATTGTCGGCCAGCCAAAAACTGCAAGCGAGAAAGACGCCCTCGCTGCCCCGGAGCCCGTCGATCGCAGTTTCGGGAATGTAGCGCTGGACCAAGCCGCCGCGCATCAGATGCTTTTCGACGGCGGCTACCGTACCGCGCACGCGCGGATCGTCTGCGGGAAGAAAACCCACGAGAGGAATCATCAGCGTGCTGGCATCCAGGCACTTACCGCCGAAAAACTGCACGAATGCATTTTTCTCGCGGCTAAAGCCTAGGCGGCAGACTTCGTCGTGAATTTCGGAGCGGACTTTGCGCCAGCGCTCGACCGGGCCATCTTCGCCAAAGTCCTCAATCGTGCGCACGGCGCGATCCAGCGCCACCCAGGCCATAACTTTGGACAAGACGAAATGCTTTCTGCCGCCGCGTACTTCCCAAATCCCTTCGTCGGGTTCTTCCCACACCTCTTCGACATGCTGGATGAGAGCCTTCTGGAGATTCCATGCGGGCTCCAGCTTTTTCATGCCCTTCTTGCGCGCCATGTAAAACGAATCGAGGACCTCGCCGAAGACGTCGAGCTGAAACTGTTGGGAGGCTGCGTTGCCGACGCGCACCGGCCGCGAGCCTTCGTAGCCGGACAAATGGTCCAGCTCGAACTCGGTGAGCCGGCGCTCGCCCGCGACACCGTACATGATCTGGATCTGGTCGGGATTTCCGGCGACAGCCCGCAGCAGCCAGTCGCGCCATTCGTGCGCCTCCTGGGTAAAGCCGGCTTCGAGCAGGGCATACAGCGTGAAGGTGGAATCGCGCAGCCAGCAGAAACGGTAGTCCCAGTTGCGAATGCCGCCGATCTCTTCCGGTAGCGAGGTTGTGGCGGCCGCGACAATCCCGCCGGTATCGCGATGCATGAGCGCCTTCAGCGTGATGAGAGAGCGCAGTACGGCATCGCCATAGGGGCCGTCGGGAATATGCTGCGCTGACCACTTTTCCCAGGCATGGACGACATTCTCAATCGACTGCGAAGCATCCGGCTGCTTAGGGAGCGGCGAATAGGAGTTGTTCCAGGTGAGGACGAAAGGAATCTCGTCACCGGCGGCGACTTCGAAATCCGCGCGCGTACGCTTGTCTTCGCCGCGTGTTGGAGCCGAGGTGGCAAGGGTCAGACGATCGGAGCCGGCGACAAGCTGGAGGCGTCCATCTTCCAGCTGTGTCACCCAAGGCACCACGGTTCCGTATCCCAGCCGCATCACGAGTTCCATGTGCATGGGCACGCGCCCGGAAATGCCGCGCACCAGTCGGATGACGTGCTGCTGGTCGCCATGGCGATCCATGCAGTCGGTCAGCAGGACCACGCCTTCCGGGGTGGTGAACTCGGTTTCGAGCACCAACGTATTGCCGCGATAGCGGCGCTTCACACCCGGATGCTCGGCATTGGGAGCGATTTTCCAGCGGCCATTGCGGTCGGTTCCGAGCAGCGCGGCAAAACACGCGGCCGAATCGAAGCGGGGAAAACAAAGCCAGTCGATCGAGCCATCGCGGCTCACAAGAGCGCAGGTGGCGTTGTTGCCGATGAGTGCGTAGTCTTCGATGAGTTGAGTCATTGGGATGTCTTGGGGGGCTGAAGCTCAATGCCACTTAATTGCTGATTTAAATTGTGGCGCACGCTTCAGCGTGCTGGCGTGGGCTTCAGCCCACGCTTGGCCAGAGCGAGCTAAACACCAAATCGGCGCGCACGACCGGAACATAACTCCTTTATCTTGTTTTGAGAACTCTTATCTAAGTCGCATTGGGCTGAAGTCCGCCCTCCTATTTGGATGCGAATTCGATGACGACTTTAATGTCGTCGGGTTTTCGCTCGAGCGCCTGTTTCCAGTCCGGCAGCGCTTCGCGCCGCGAAACCAGGCGGCTCAGCCATTTCTTGTCGGCCTTGGCCAGCGCTTCGGCGGCCATTTGCCAGTGCTTGCGGTTGGCGTTGACGCTTCCGAAGACGACATTGTTCTGCAGCACCATGTTGCGGTTCCACCCGCCGACGTCGAGCGACGGCGCCATCCCGTGGGAGGAAACGCCGGCCAGGCATAAAATCCCGTCGCTCGCCAGATGCGTCATGGTCTCTGCGATCACCGAAGCGACGCCGGTGCATTCGATCGTGATGTCCGGCAGGAGACCGATGTCTTTCACCGGGCCGATGTGATACGTGCCGCCGAGCTGCTTGACCAATTCCGGCTTCGGTCCGTCTTTGACGCGGTCGAGCACGTGTACTTCGAGGCCGCGCTGGGCTCCGATCATCGCCGCGAGCAGGCCGACGGGGCCGGCGCCGGTAATGAGCACGGTTTTCGGCCGCCATTCCGCGCGCTGGCCGATACGGGTGATGTGGTCCCAGGCTTTGGCGACAATGCTGGTGGGTTCCAGCAGCATGCCGACTTCGCGCAGATTGGGATTCAGGCGCACCGCAAATGCCGGCTCCACGCGCCACCATTCCGAGCCGAATCCGTTGCGCTCCTTGATGCCGCGCTCGGTGTACCGGCCGTTGCGGCACATGTCCCACTCGCCGATGGCGCAGGCGATGCACGGCTCGGGATCGGGATGGCGCACGATGCCGGCGATCAGGTCGCCTTTCTTAAAGCCGCTCGTCGGCGGCGCCTCTTCGACGCAGCCCAGCGATTCATGGCCGAGGATGAGCTGTTTGCTGTCCGGCGGCGGCCAGCCGTACTCGGCGGAAATCAGCTCGAAATCGGTTCCGCAGATGCCGAGATCGAGGGCGCGGACCAAAACGCTTCCATCGCTTGCGGGAGGCTCGGGAACATCTAAAACGGAAGCGGAATCGCTTTTGCCTGGAACAATCGTGAGTGCTCTCATTGTTATCTCCGCCGCCTGAGGTAACGGCGCCTAATTTTCAGAATATCCAAGACGGCGACGGCGAAATCGCTCGCGCGCACCTTCGACCCCGCAACATCCCTCCAGCTTTCGAGCGGATACTCGTAAATCGCCTGCGCGAGCTGGTTGGAATCGCCGCCGTACAACGCCAGATAGCGCGCCAGAATCTCCACATCGAAGACCCACTTGGTATGGAACGGAGCGGCGAAAATTTTCGCGGTGCGCTCGCTCACGCGAAAGAGCTTGGCGCCGCATTGGGTGTCGTAAATGGGCATGCGCAGGACCACCGAAACCATCGTTGCAAAGATGCGGCCGAGGTAATGGCGCGCGGGATGGCGTTCCACCGAGCGGCCCAGCAACTTCACCCGCGAGCCGAAGACCATCTCGACGCCGGGATGAGCGTTGAAGGTCTCTAGAAACCGCTCGATGGAGGCGAGCGGCGTTGCGAGATCGGCATCCCAATAGCCAATGAATTCGAGGTCGGGATGCGCTTCCAAAGCGTGGAGCACGCCCGCGCGCACCGCCTCCGCTTTACCGCCATTACGCGCCAAGCGAACCACGCTCGCCCGGTCTTCCAATTCGCGGCAGAGATCCCGCAGCACGGCAAATGTTTGGTCGGTGCTGCCGTCGTCCACAAAAATAAGCCGGGCGATGGCGGGTTTTCGCGCGAGCCAGGAGCGAAAAGCGGCGATATTGAGCCGTTTGGCTTCGTTGTAGCAGGGGACGATCACCGAGGCGCGCGGCATCTCCCCATTTAGGCACATACCCGATAACGTAAGGTTATGAGCCACGCGGAAATCTGTGTAGTCGGAGGCGGACCCGCCGGGCTGGCGGCCGCGATTGCATTCCGCCGGGCACAGTTTTCCGTGGCCGTCTTCGACTGCGCGAATCCTCCGGTGGACAAGGCTTGCGGCGAGGGCTTGATGCCGGAGGGCATTGCGGCGCTGGAGGAACTCGGGGTCGCGATCCCTCCCGGCATCGGTTTCCCTTTCACCGGCGTTCGCTTTCTCGACGGCAGCAGTTCTCTGGAAGGAAGTTTTCCGGTGCGCGCGGGGCTGGGCCTCCGCCGGACCGTTTTGCACGCTTTGCTCGCGGATCACGCCGCGCGGGCGGGCGCCGAATTGCATTGGGGAGTGAAGCGGCTCCAGCTTGATGGCGGCGATCTTCTTGTAGAGGGTGAGCGGATCCGCCCCGAATTCATCGTGGCAGCCGACGGGCAAAATTCCGCTTTCCGGCGCGATTCCGGCTTACACCAACCGGTACAAGAAGAGATTCGCTATGGGTTCCGGCGCCACTACGCCATTTCTCCCTGGAGTCACCATGTAGAGGTGCACTGGGGCAAGCGATGCCAACTCTATGTCACACCGGTTTCGGAACACCAAATCGGTATCGCGCTGCTTTCGCGCGACCCGAAGCTCCGGCTGGAAGAAGGTCTGGGGGAATTTCCGGCCGCGGCCTGCCGGCTCGAAGGGATTGAACCTTGTTCTTCGG
The DNA here is from genome assembly GCA_050746645.1 of Bryobacteraceae bacterium. Lineage (GTDB taxonomy): Bacteria > Acidobacteriota > Terriglobia > Bryobacterales > Bryobacteraceae > Bog-105. The sequence goes on from JBOGMI010000446.1 coordinate 4,917, forward strand.
AGCGGGGAGCGCTCACGGTTTCGCGGCGGCTCAAACGGGTTTCCGCGCCCGGCATTGCCCTGCTGGGCGATGCCTCGGGTTCGGTGGATGCGATTACGGGCGAAGGGCTGTCGCTCGCCTTCCGGCAGGCCGCTGCTCTTGCGCAGGCGGTGCAAGCCGGGAACCTGCGGCTTTACGAGCGCGCGCACCGGTGGATTTTCCAGCGGCCTCGCCGGATGGCGGCCCTCCTGCTTGCATTGGAGCGCCGGCCCCGGCTGCGCGCCCAGAGCTTTGCCCGTATGGCGAAACACCCCGAAATCTTCCCGCGTCTCCTTGCCGTACACGCGGGCGGAACAGCATGCCGGCGCGCTTCCAACCGCTCATACTATAGTTGAGTACGATTCATGAACCTGCCCAATTTGCTGACCTTGGTGCGCATCTTCCTGGTACCACTCCTGGTTGCCGCGCTGGTTCAGCAGAACTTCGAGATTTACTGGGGCAAACAGGTTCTGCTCGCGAGCGATTTCTTTGCAATCGGAGTATTCCTGGTTGCCGCGCTGACCGATCTTCTGGACGGATACCTCGCCCGGCGCTGGAAGCAGGTCACGACGGTTGGGACGCTGCTGGATCCGGTAGCGGACAAACTGCTGATCTCGGCGGCGCTGATTTCGCTGGTGCAGATCCGGCTGCTGCCGGGCTGGCTGGTGATTCTGATCATCAGCCGCGAATTCGCGGTTTCCGGGTTGCGCAGCATTGCCGCCGCGGAGGGCTACACGATCAAGGCGGGCGAACTGGGGAAATCGAAGATGGTGCTGCAGGTAGCCGGAGTTCTGCTGGTCATGCTGTCCATCCGCTGGCCACAGGTTCACTCCTATGCTCTGGGCGTGATGTGGGCCGTGGTGGCGGTGGGATTGGCTTCCGCGGTGAACTATTTCCGGCAGTTCTGGCACAAAGTGGACAGAAATATCAAATTGCGGCGCAGAAACGAACTGCTGGCGCTGGAGCGGCAGAAGCGGCGCCTGAAGCGAGCGGCTGCGCACCGCGATGTGGAAGCGGACAAGTCCGCCCCTATTCGGCGTTCCAGTTGAGGTGCGCCACTGAGACGTGCGCAGGCCGGTGGGAAGCGGGCTGGTGGTTCGATTGAGAGCCTCCCCAGACCGAGTAGGCGGCGGAACATAAGGCAAACGTCGTCAGCAGCGACCCTAACGAAAGCAGCCAGCGCATGCGGCTGCGCTTCGAACGCCGGGCGGAAGCGGCCGCTTTTTCGACCGGGGCGTCGGTTTGCCCCGGCATTCGCGGCTCTGGAATGGTCCCCGCCGCGGCATCGACAGCCGGAGCCAGCATCGGGTATTCCAGCCCGAGTTGGTCGGCAATCTGCCGGGCGAAACTCTTATAGAAAAAGGGCGAATGGAAGCGCGATATATCGTCGCCTTCAATCGCTTGCAGGTTCTTCAGCGAGATCCTGGTCTTCTCACGAACTTCCTCGAGTGTTAGCCCCTTTTGCAGGCGTGCGCTGCGGAGCTTTTCTCCAACGGACTCCATAAATCAATCCCATGTGCCGCGGTGAAGCGGCTCATTATGCCTTCGATTTGCAAGATTATAATGACAATCGTACTCCTCATGCGTGGGCTTGGCTACACCGGATGCTCCGGAAAATTTACTGAAGCAACTTGCGGCTGAGGATCGCATGCGTATTTCTAATCGGCTCAGTCGCCTCGGCTCTTTACTTCAGGTTTCGCTTTTGTTGCCCACCATAGGCTTATTCCCGGCGATGGCGAACACGCCTAGGCACCCGACGCATTTCGATGGACGCGCGGCTTTTGCCTACACTGGGCACGCAGTCTCGTTTGGCGAGCGGCCTTCCGGTTCAGCGGCAAACAGAAGGACGCGGGCCTGGATCATCTCCGAAATCAATCATTTAGGCGGCCAACTTTCGCTCGATTCGTTCACCGCCGAGACCCCCGCGGGCCCGATTCCTATGGCCAATATCGTCCTGAAATTTCCGGGAACTTCGGGCCAGGCGGTCGTCGTCAGCGGCCATTACGATACCAAGCGCATTCCCAACGTCGATTTTGTGGGCGCGAATGACGGCGGCTCCTCGACCGGCTTTTTGATCGAATTTGCGCACGTGGTCAGCCGGATGCGGCATCGCGACGACATTTACGTGGTGTTCTTCGACGGCGAAGAAGCGATCGGCCAGTGGACCGAAACCAACAGCCGCTACGGCAGCCAGCATCTGGCCGCAAAATGGATGAGCGAAGGACTGCTTCCACCTATTAAAGCGCTGATCAACGTGGACATGATCGGCGATAAGAAGCTGGATATTGCCGACGACGCGAATTCTTCGCAATCGCTGCGTGCGAAGGTTTGGAAGATCGCCAAAAAACTCGGAGATAGCCAATATTTTCGCCATGACTTGGGCGCGATCGACGACGACCACAAGCCGTTTGCGGATGTGGGCGTGAACGCGATCGATATTATCGATCTCGATTACGGCCCCGACAACAGCTACTGGCACACCGCGAAGGACACCATGGACAAAGTAAGCGCCCACAGCCTGCAGGTGGTGGGGGATGTGGTGACGGAGCTGGTCGAGGAATTGGAAGAGCCGAAGTAGTCGCTAACCGCCCGCTAACCTCAATGCTGTTCACTATCTGCGATTTGAAAATGCCGAATCTGAGCCGGAAGCGCAAGCGCCCAGATTGCGGCAGACCTCGCTTAGCTCGGGGCTCAGTTTCACCATGTCCTTAGGGATGTCGGTTCTTAAGTGAACAGCATTGCCGCTAACCGCCCGCTAAACTAACTTGCCGGCACGGCTGCGGTCACAAAGCGCACAATCCCGCGCGATTGCCGCATCCAATGCGGCACCGTCAGCTCGATCTTGACATCGTCTCCCGAAGCTGGAACGGTCGCCTGGCCCGTGGCTTTCTCCGCCCTCGAAAGCGGAGCCGGTGCGCCATCATTGATGCGGATGGCCGCATAAGCTGCGCCGCTTGTCTGCTGCGGCGGCCACGAAACCACCAATTGGGAGCCGCTCGGCCGAACGCTCAAGCGAATCGTAGCCGAAGGAAGCTGCAAATAAGCCCAATATCCGGCAGCGCAGCCGAGTACCGCGGCAACCAGCAGTACCACAAACAAACGAAGGCCCGCGGGAAACCGGCGCTCGGGCACCTCTTCCAGGCGCGGCGCGCGGCGTCGCGCGGCAGAGCGGCCAAAAGTGAACATCTCGGCGCTCGGAGGCGGCGTGCGTGGCTGTTCTATCGCTGAGGCAACGGCGGCGGGTCTGGGCTCTTCCCTGCGAGGCGCGGCGGGCGGTGCTTCGGACCCCCCAGCGTCAGCGAGGGGATGACCGGCAGCACTGGAAATCGCCGTTTGCACAACGGGCTCCTCGCGCCTGGCGGGAGGCTCCGGAATGGATTCCAGCGCTCTGCGCTCCGGCCTGGCGGCTTCCGGCGCTCTCACGGGCGCCGGCGCAGCCGTCGTGCGAGACGGGGGCAGCGACGGCACCGGCCCGTTCGCGGACCCGCCCGCACGGCCAGGCAAAGGCAGAATAACCGCACGATCGCGTCCATCGCGTTCTAATTGCCCGTCCGGTTTACGAATCAGAAACGCGAAGCGCGTGGGCTGAAAACGCTCCGGCTTCACCAGCACGGCGATTCTTCCCACTTCGGGAAAGAAGCGGCCGAACCAGGCAAGTTCCTGCTCGCTCACGGCGAGATCGCTGCGCGTATGTGCAACGAACCAGCCAAGCGGCTCCCATTCGGCCAGTTCGGGATCGGCTTTTGCCGCTCGAAGCTGCTCTCCGATAGCCTCGAGATCGCGCTCCGACAGAGCAAACGAAGGCCCGGAGGCATGCTCGCATTCGATGGGTCGAAAGGCCTCAACGCGCACGCAATGCTCACTCCACTGGCCGAACAGCAAACCGCCGGTTTCCACGCCGCCGTGCGGAATACGCCGGAAACCTTCGCCCGCGGAAAAATCGATCTCGTGAAACACCGCGAGCGAGTATTCGATGCGGAACGGACCCTCCGCATGCTCCCAGAATGCGTAACCGGCGTCGGCAGAAGGGGGCATGAGTTTACGCGGAAACTCCGAACCGGAACACCGCCGAAATGGCGCCCGGATTGGCGCCATTATCCTCCGGTGTCGTGGCCTCGACTTGCATGTAGTAGTGCGTGACCGCGAACATTCCGGCGATCAGGATAAGAATGGCGATAAGCCAGCGAACGGATCGCACCGTCCACAGCGATTCCTCCGCCACAATCGCCGCCGTGAAGGCTGCAAGGGCGGCGGCGAGCGGGAGCGCCAGTCCGAGCTTCCATCCCCAGTGCATCAAATCGAGCACCGCCTGGCCGCCGATCTCCGACCAAGCCGTGAAAATCGCCACCAGCGCGACGAGAAACTCCAAAATGTAGGCCAGCCGCAATTGTCCGGACGTCATGCGCGAGAGCTTTCTCATTCTACGATGGAGGAGTAAAGCGCGCGCATGAAAACTCTCATCGAAGGCATCGATCTGCATCTGGCCCATCCGGATGAACTGAACGTGACCTGGGTAGGCCAGGAAGAGGCGATGCGGCAACTGCTGGCCGCCTGGATGGTCATCGACCCGCGCGACACCCCGATGAACCCGCGCATTCTCGGCAAACCGGGCGTTGGCAAAACCACCATGGCGTATACCGCCGGGCGCCGGCTGGGCCGCGAAGTCTACATCATGCAGGCCACGGTGGATACCCGGCCGGAGGATCTGCTCATCACGCCCGTCGTTTCGGGCGCATCGCAGTTGAAATACGTCGCCTCGCCCCTGCTCACCGCCATGATCCGCGGCGGCGTCGCCATTTTGGACGAAGGCAACCGCATGAGCGAGAAAAGCTGGGCCAGCTTGGCGCCTCTGCTCGACAATCGCCGCTATGTGGAATCCATCGTGGCCGGCGTCAAGATCAAGGCGCACGCGGATTTCCGCCTCGCCGCCACCATGAACGAGGATTCTTCCACTTTCGATCTGCCCGAATATATCCATTCCCGCTTGCAGCCTCAGATTCTTATCGACTTTCCCGAGCGCGAAGAAGAGCTGGCCATCCTGCGCGAAAACCTTCCGTTCTCCGACGAGGAGATTTTGCAATACGTAGCAGACTTTTTGCAGCAGGCCCACGCCGCCGACGAAAGCTACACCGTGCGCGACGGCATCAACATCGCGCGCTACGCCTGCAAGCTTGCAAGCGGAACCGGGCCGCCGCCGCTCGAAACCGCCTTGCGCGCCGTTCTCGGAGACGAAGCGCTGCGTTATACGCTCCGCAGATCCATCCGATAGACAAATGGGGCGATAGACAAATGGCCATCCTGGAAAACAGCGCGGCGGGAACTCTGGCTCGCCGCAACATCGTCTATTTCCCCGTTGTCCCGGGCCGCATCGAGTTTGCCGCCCGCGTGCGCCGCTACTTGCTCGAGCACCGGCCCCAAGTCGTCGCCGTCGAGCTGCCTTCCTCACTCGAAAAGCGCTACAGCGCCGCGCTCGCGCGTCTGCCGCAAATGTCGGTCATCGTCATCCCCAACGAGGACGAAGATGCCGAGCGCGAGGCGGCCTATATTCCGGTCGAGCCCGCCGATCCGTTCGTGGAAGCCCTGCGAACCGCGCGCGAATTAGAAGCCGAGGGCATCTTCCTCGAACCGCCTACCGCCGAGCGCCCGCATCTGCCCGACATGTACCCGGAGCCGTATGCCATCGAGACCATCGGCCTCGCCCGCTATATCGAGGAATACCGGGTCCACCCGCATCCGCACACCCCCGAAATCGAAGCCCATGCCGCGGCGATGGCCTGGAAACTCCAGGGCGCCGACCCGCTGGCTTCCGTGTGTGTCGTGGTGTCGCTGAATCTACTCCACCCGCTCCTCGATGCCATGGAGAAGCCACAAGAAGAATCGCCCCAGCCCCGCATCCGCCTCTTCGATCGCTCCGAGTTATTCAACTTACACCCGGACTGCCTGGCGGAAGTGACCAGCGAAGCACCTTACTACCAGGAGTGCTACGAGGCTCTGCGTTCCAAACCGAGCCCCGACCGCCAGGGAGCGGCTGTTTTGGACCGGCCGCGCTGGCAGCTTTCACTGCTGCGCGATGCCGAGCGCGAGTATGCCATCAACACCGGCGACCGCATCGCCTCCTGGCAGCGGCTCGGGCTGGCGAAATTCGCCCGCAATCTAGCGATTCTCGATGCGCATCTCATCCCTTCCGCCTACGATCTGGCCCTCGCCGCACGATCGCTCGCCGATGACAACTACGGATACGAAGTTTGGCAGATGGCCAATCGCTACAGCGCGCAGCAAACCGAAGACTCTCGGCTCGAAACGCTGAACATCTCCGGCGAAGAGGTCTGGCTCCGCACGCGCAAGATTCGCATCCGCAGGCGCTTGCCGCGGATGAAGCAGATGCTGAAACCCGCCGGACTGAAGGCGCGCAAGAAAGAGAAGACCAAAGGCGAATGGGCGCGCGCCATCAACAGCGCGGCGATCTGTTCCTATCCTCCCGAAGACCTCGTCATCGAAAGCTACGGGCGTTTTGTGAAACGCTACGCCAAGGGCATCATCTCGGAAGAGCGCTCGCATGTCGAACCGTTCTCCACTTCCACGCTGGACGGCATCGACCTGCGCGAGACGATTCGCAACTGGCACGAAGGAAAGCTCTACGTTCGCGAGATGGGAAAAACCGGCGGCGATGTGGGCGCGTTGGTGATTATTTTCGATGAAGACCGCGAGAACCGCTACGATTATCTGACGACGTGGCTGGGCGAGCATCAGAACGAATCCGACATGGCGTTCTATTCCACGTCCCCCTTCGCGCACGTAGTAGGACCCGGGATCGGGCGCGCCGAATACGGCGGTTTGCTGATGACGCTGCCTCCGCGCCGCATGTACGATGTATGGGGTGACAGCGACTACGACACGGCCCAAACCAAGGCCGAACGCCTGCTGATGGCTGCGCTCGATTATTCGATGGAGCACCACGTCGTCTATGCGGCGAGAAAGCCGCCGCGCAGCATGTTCCGGCAGCTTGCCTCGCGGCTAAACCGCAAGATCGTCTATGTTCCGCTAGGCCAGCTTTCGCCGGCCAAGCTGAAGAAGATCCGCGTAGTCCACGTCCTCGACGGCTATGAACGGCGCGAGCAAGCAAAACAATATCTCTGGTAACTTTGTGGCGCACGCACTCGTGCGTGCCGCGTCGAGACTCGTCTCGACGCCCTATAGACAGCGAATGACCGCCGCCCGCAACCAACCCTTCTTCCAGGTCCGCGACTTGGCCTGGCTTCTGTTCACCGTCTGGCTCATCTTCGCCGATCCCGAGACCAATTACAACGCCACCATCGTGCTGGGCGTCATGGGCGCCTTTCAGATCGCCGAGCCGCGATTGCGCGCATTCTCCTCCCGCCGCGGCCAGATCGCTTCCGTCGCGCTGAAGCTGATTTTGTGCTGGCTGGTGATGGGCTACACCCACTCCATCGACAGCTTCTATTACCTCATCTTCCTCATTCCCGTCATTTCCGCTGCAACTACCTTCGAAGCGCTTGGCGTGACCGTCGTCACCGCCATCGCGTCTCTCGGATATTTCGCTTTCCTGCTTCCGATCTTCATCGACTGGACGACGTATCAAATGCCGCCCGGCCTGATCAGCCTCATGTTTCTGCGTATCTGCTTCTACGCCATCGTGGCTTTTGTGGTTTACCAGCAGGCGAAGGCCAAGCGCAGGGAAATGGAGCGCACCAAGCTCGCCGAAGCCTCGCTCCGCCGCGGCGAGCGCCTGGCCGCCTTGGGGCAGCTCACCGCCGGGCTCGCGCACGAATTGCGCAACCCGCTCGGTACGATTAAAGCATCGGCCGAAATGCTTGCCAAGCCTTCCACCAGGCAGCGGCCCGAGGTCATGGCGGAAATGGCGGAGTATATCGGCAGCGAGGCGGATCGCATGAACGGCCTGGTATCCACCTTTCTGGATTTTGCGCGCCCGCTCAAGCTCCACCCGGTCCAGGCGGATTTACGCCCGGTCCTGGAGGACATCTCGCAATCTCTGAACGAGGCCGCCCACAGCCGCGGCATCACCATCTCCATCGAGCTTCATCCGGAACCGTTCTCCTTCACCTTCGATCCTGCCTTGCTGCGCATCGCAATCTCGAATTTAATGCAAAACGCCATTCAAGCGAGCGCCGCGGGCGGCCGCGTCGACATGCGCGCCGAGGAACGCGGCGGCAACATTTTGATTTTTGTCAGCGATCATGGCGAGGGCATTCAGCCGCAACATCTGGAAAACATATTCAACCCCTTCTTTACAACCAAACCGGCCGGCACCGGCCTTGGCCTCGCCATCGTCTCCAGAATTGTCGACGAGCACCACGGCCGCGTCACCGTCTTCAGCCAGCCGGGCGCGGGTACTACATTTGAATTGACGCTGCCCAAAGAACAACGCTCTTAAACATGCCCACAGGACGCATTCTGCTCGTCGAAGACGAGGAAAAATTGCGCCGCGTGCTCCAGATCGAACTGGAATCCGCCGGCTTCGAGGTAGACGGCGCCGCAAACGCGGAACAAGCCATGCCGCTGGCCCCGTTCGCTCAGGTCATCGTCACCGATCTCAGGTTGCCCGGCATGGACGGCTTGCAATTCATCCAGCAACTCCAGGCGCGCGGCGTGACGGCTTCGGTCATCGTCATCACCGCTCATGGATCCATCGAAACCGCGGTGGAAGCGATGAAACGCGGCGCGCTGGATTTTTTGCAAAAGCCGTTCTCACTCGAGCATCTCGCCACGTTGGTGCAAAAAGCCATGGCGGTGCAGTTTCTGCGCGCCGAAAATCAGCGCCTGAGGGAAGAACTCGACCAGCGCTATCGCTTCGATAACATCGTTGGCCGCGGTCCGTCCATGCGCGAGATATTTCATACCGTCGAGCGCGTCGCTCCCACGCGCGCTACGGTTTTGCTGGCGGGCGAGAGCGGCGTGGGGAAGGACATGATCGCTCGCGCCATCCACCACCATTCGCCGCGCCGCGACCGGCCGTTTGTCAAGATCAACTGCACCGCTATCCCCGAAAATCTAATGGAAAGCGAACTGTTCGGCTACGAAAAGGGTGCAT